>DASUMN010000001.1:0-4669 GCA_036277675.1 Nitrospira sp.
TCGTGAAGAATTACCGAAGCCAGTTCCACACTATCATCCGTGCCGACTCTTATCAGGAGCTTGTTCGGCGATTGCAGAAACGAACGGTCGGTGAGGAGACACGAGCCGGTGGGGAGTAATAGGTTGATCGATTGCCTTTCGTCCCAGGATCACGTGTTGCGGACGGGATGCCCAATTCAGCGAGGAGTCGTCTCATGATCACCTCCATGGCCTTCACGGTCTATCCGGTTTCGAATATGGAACGGGCGCGAGCGTTTTACGAACATGCGCTCGGCCTCCACGTGAGCTACAACTATCGGGACGTCTGGGTGGAATACGATGTCGGAGATTCGACCTTCGCGATCACGACGACGGAGATGGGCCACACGCCTGGCGCGAAGGGAGCAGTGGTGGCGTTCGAAGTGTCAGACCTGGAGGCGTTTGTCCACAAGATGAAGGAGAAGGCCGTGGTGTTTGTCACGGAGGCATTCGATACGCCCGTCTGTCGAATGGCGGTCATTGAAGACCAGGACGGGAACCACATCACGATCCACAAGCGCCATGCGTGACGCTTTCAGCACACCCCGTACAGGCCCCGTGTCAACGCATTGCAGAAGGAATGTATGCGGGTGAAGGCCAGCTGGACTTCGCGTTGGATCTGCGGGCGCACGGTTGCGAGCGCGATCCCATGCGCCGGGATGACCTCGACAACGACGGATTGCGGCAAGGAAACCGGTTGACCGATTTGGCTCGTAATCCAGACCGTCACGTCCAAGAGCCCGCGCACTTTTCTATGAAGGTTCTCCGCCAACACCTGCGCCAGCACGTTGTAGATCTTCCCGACATGCGCCACAGGATTCTTGCCGGGCGCAGCTTCGGCGCTGGCCGGTCGGCGGAGCGAGATGATTCCGCAGACGCGATTGCCCCGCCCGACCTCGCCGGAATCGCCCGCTTCGGCCGACGTGCCCAGCAGCGTCAGGTAAGTTCCGGCTTCACCGGCGCCTGGTCGATCCAGCACGTTCAAGAAGAGGCGCGGAGAGAAGCGGTCCCCGCCCTTTCGTGTCACGAAATCCGTCAGAACCCGTCCCACCATTGCCTTACGTTTGAAATACACGGACTCGTTGCGGATCAGGGAAGCCAGAAACGGCATGGCCACAGTCACTGTCAAATCCTTGCCGCGTCGTACAGCGAGCACCTTCACGTCTTCGCCCGTGTCGGGAAATTTCTTCTTGAAGGAGCGGCTGTTCAGAAATTGCTCGACCTGGAACACCAACCGCTCCGTCGGCGTGAGCGGGGCGTACCCGACGGTGGCCGAGGTGTCATTCGCCACGGCTTCCCGCGGCCGCTCGGTCACGGACCGCAACTCATCCGACGCCGGCTTCAGTTCCACTTGGCATTCCAGGTCCTTGAGGGGCTTGATGCGCGGCAAGTGCCGCTTGAACCATGCATACGCCGCCTGTTCGGCAATCTCCTTCACCGGGATAGGCGCGCCCTTCCATTCGAAGGTGGCTCGGTCGCCCATGACCAGCCGCATCGGAGCGAGCACCGAACCTCCTCCGAATCGGCAGGCAACCTGACCGGCCACCAGCATCCCCTTGTCGGCGTTGAAATGGAGGACGCGGCCGCAGGTCTTGAGGTACGCCTGCGCCAGTCGGACGGCCACGGCCTCCATCACGGCGTCGCAGATCGTGTCGGGATGACCCAACCCTTTCCGCTCGACGATTTCCACCGGCTCTAGCGCAGGAGGAACCCGTGAAGATGCGATGACCGTTGGTTCGATCAGCCCCATATTCAATTGTAGGTGGAGCAAGGCCGATGCCTGGTGAAAAACCCGCAGCTCTCCGGCAGGTTGGCGCGTCCCTCTGCTGCGAGACTGTCTGGAAGGGGATAACTTGCTACAAGACCGAGGTTGTCTCTGTAGTGGAACGCCACACCTTGGTTGGGCTCATGCCGCACCTGCCGTCCATTCTCCTTCTCTACGCCATGGCATTGCGATTGCTCACTATAAGCACTTGCTATGCGTATAGGTGTTGCGATCATCGTCGTGCTAGTCTTGATTTCTTCATGCAATGGAGGCCAAGGAACGGATTCGTCTTCTATGGATTCCAAACGCGAAGCTGAGCGCAACCGGATGGTCGATCAGGATATTATCCCCCACGGTATTAAAGACCCTGCCGTGATTGCCGCGATGCGGCAGGTGCCGCGCCATCGCTTCATACCTGGTGCCTATTCCCTGTTTGCCTATGTCGATGGCCCTCTGCCGATAGGCCATGGCCAGACCATTTCGCAACCGTCGCTGGTCGCTGAGATGACAGAGCAATTGAGGCTCAAGAAGACGGATAAGGTGCTGGAGATCGGAACCGGATCCGGCTACCAGGCCGCCATTCTTGCCGAGCTGGTCGAGAAGGTTCTTTCCGTGGAAATCGTGGAACCGCTCGCGCGTCAAGCGGCACAGACCTTGGCCGAATTGGGCTTCAAGAACGTCCGTGTGCGGGCCGGCGATGGCTATGGAGGCTGGCCTGAGGAAGCCCCGTTCGATGCCATCATCGTCACGGCCGCGCCGGACCATGTTCCTCAACCCTTGCTCGATCAATTGGCAGTCGGCGGCCGGCTCATTCTCCCAGTCGGCACAGACTTCCAAACACTGGAGCTGTATCACCGGACTGCAACCGGTTACGAACGCAAAACCCTCACATTTGTCCGATTTGTTCCGCTTGTCCGTCCGAAGGACAACAAGTAGGAAGAGGCAACGCGGGTGGAAAGGACCGGCCAAGATCCGTCTGTGCTTCCCCGTCAGATCGGCTGGTTCACAGCCAGCTGTGTGCTGATCAGCAATGTCGTCGGGACCGGCATCTTTACCACGACCGGATTCATGGCGAGGGATCTCGGCCATCCCGGCTTGATCCTTTCCATTTGGCTGATGGGTGGGCTGATCGCCCTGGCAGGCGCCCTTTCCTACAGTGAGTTAGGAACCGCGCTTCCGGTGGCGGGCGGAGAATACGTCTACCTTCGCCGAACCTATGGGCCGTTCATCGGGTTTCTGAGCGGATGGACCTCCTTCGCCGTCGGCTTCAGCGCCGCCATTGCGGCAGGCGCCATGAGCTTTGCCGCCTACGTGAATCAGCTCTTCCAGTTCAATGGAGACCGCGGTCCGCTTTCGACAGTGATCGCGCTGGCCCTCCTCTGGTCCATCACGGCACTTCACGTGGCTGGAAAAGGAACAGGGGGGTGGCTCCAACGGGCACTCACCATCCTCAATATGGGCGCCATCCTCGCATTGATCGCAGCAGGGTTGATGGGAGGAGAGGGCGACTGGAAACATCTCGGCCTGTCCGATGCCCATGCAGCCCCCGGCGTCGGCCTGTCCATCGTGTCGTTGATCTTTGCCCTCTATGCCTATTCGGGGTGGAATGCCGCGGTCTACCTGGCCGGAGAGGTCACCGAGCCGGCCCGCACGATTCCACGGGCTCTGATCGGCGGTACCGTCTTTGTGACGTGCCTCTATCTCGCGCTGAACACCTTCTACTTCTATGCGTTGCCGGTGACGGACCTGGCCCAGCCTCCGCTCCTGCCCGTCGGCAGCAAGGTCGCCGTGGCGTTGCTGGGGGCGGATGCCGCGCGGTTTGTGACCATGATCCTCCGTCTCTTGCTTACCGGAGCCGTCAGCGCCATGGTATGGGCCGGACCTCGCGTGTACTACGCGATGGCAAAAGACAGGGTGATTCCAGCGTGCTTTGGCAAACTCTCCGGCACAGGAGACATACCAATCAACGCCATTCTTCTCCAGAGTCTGTGGGCCTCAGGCTTGATTCTGTCGGGGAGCTTCGAGCGGCTGGTGATCTACAGCGGGACCGTGCTCACAATCTTCAGCGGCCTCGCGGTGGGGGCAGTCCTGGCCTTGCGCCGCAAAGAACCTGACCTGCCCCGCCCCTACCGCACGCCGCTCTATCCCTTCGTTCCTGTGTTTTATATTGTGATGTCGATGGTGATCATCTGGAACGCAGTTTCCGAGCGACCATTGGAAGCGGGCTTGGGAATTGCAACAGTCTTAGCCGGAACGCCGCTGTATCTGCTGTGGCGCAGACTGAGTATCGGCAGCCATTCGTGAAGCGAGGCGGGGGTCAAGGTTGAGCAGCACATGGTGCTTGACCGATTGGCTGCCGACGCATAGAGGTGCAGGTAACCAGGGGGAATGCGATGCCATTCAAGAAGAAGACTCCGAGCCCGATGGGACGACGCGGACCCCGCGGGCGCGCGACGAAGGCTGCGGCGAAGAACACTGCGGAATCCAGACTCAGCCTCCGGTTGGACGAGTTGACGGAGCGGATCGATATTGTGCTGCCGGAGGTGACGGCGCGGGTTGCGGCGTTGGAGCATCTGCTGCTGGAGCTGAACCTGTGCAGGCACGACGACCTGCGTCGCGCGCGGCAATTCGTGCGCGAACAGGAGGCGTAAGGGATCACGAGTGATCGGAGGCCTGAAGGGCTGAACGTCGATGACTGCATGTCGGCCGGAGGTGGGGGGCAAGGGATACCCTTGGTCTGCGCTCAGGGTCTCGACTGGCGCCGAGATAAGTGCTGCGTGCCGTCATAGCATTCTGATGAGCCTTGTGACACCGCGGTACACTCCATGCGTGAATGAAAGGACGGACGTCGATGAAATTACAACCATTGTACGATTGGGTACTGAT
>DASUMN010000002.1:0-3186 GCA_036277675.1 Nitrospira sp.
GATAGCAGTCCGACTAAGATACACGTCTAATGACTGACATGTGGAGGTTGCTGTCTGAAGATCGGAGGGGCATCTTAGCTCCGATCGCAAGAAAATGGAATTGGCTGAAAAGGAGGGGGGGCCGCTCTCGAGTTCAGGTCATGAAGGTCCGTGCAGGAAATTCTTTATCAACCGGCAGCCAACCGATAGAGAGCTACACGTACCGCCTTCTGTTTTCAGCATTGAAACATTTGTGTAAAGAGGTATATGCTTGTAAAGACCTGTGGTCTATCTTTACTTTTCAACTGTTCGCTCCGCTGCAAAGAGAAAATAGACACGTGATCACATAACAATGCTCCAGAACATGGCGAGCACAGAGGGGGGTATACCATGAAGCGCATACTGATCGTAAGTATGACCGCCGGTCTTGCGTTGTCCTTCCCATGGGTGTCCATTGCAGAGGAAAAACAGAGCAATTCGAGTCAACCGACGGTTTCTCAGGCCAAGCCGGAGTCAGCCATTAAACCGATTCTCTATGTCCCGCCCAAGAAAGGGGCCCCAGCACCTGGACTCAAACGAGGCGGAGGGACGCGCGGGATGAATAAAAGCGTTCCGGTGATCAGCGTCCTGGCTCCCGACCATGTGGGACTCACACTGCTTGAACAACCGGTCCTGTATTGGTTCGCTCCGACCAAACAGAACCTGTCCTATGAATTCACGCTCATTGCTGAAACGGCTGAGTCCCCCGCCGTCGAAGTGAAGCTCCCGCAGCCGACACATCCTGGCGTCCAGCAGATCAAATTGTCCGACTACAATGTGAAGTTATCCAATGGGGAACGGTATCAATGGTCGGTGGCGGTGATCATGGACCCTGAAGAGCCGTCGGCTAATATCGTGGCCAAGGGGATCATCGAACGTGTTGATCGGAACAAGCTGGAGCAACCGCTCCCAAGCGGATTCAGCAAGGCGGATGCTCCGAAGCACTACGCCGAGTCGGGTGTGTGGTATGACGCGGTCATGGCATTCTCGGATCAGATTCAGTCCGATCCAGGTAACATGGATCTACGGCAACAACGTGCGGTGTTGCTGGAACAGGGGGGGCTTGGAGATGTGGCGGTAAGCATGTCCAACATGCGTACCCCCTCAGCCTATTGAGCCCAGCCAAGCATCGTACGTCAGTCTGTAGCATCTCCTTCAAGATGAAGGAGCGCCCTGCGCCTGAACGTCAGTGACGATGCGATAGGCGAGCATCGACTGAGTTTTCCCTTTGAGATGCACTTCCCCAATGCAATCCAGTTGAAACCGATTGCCGAGCAATTGGGCCGTACTCTCACTTACGAGGATTCGACAGGGGCGACGGCCCTGTGATTCCGCAATGGCCTCCCGGCCCAAACTCTCCAGGTGCGC
Organism: Nitrospira sp.; assembly: GCA_036277675.1. GTDB lineage: Bacteria > Nitrospirota > Nitrospiria > Nitrospirales > Nitrospiraceae > Nitrospira_D. The sequence goes on from DASUMN010000002.1 coordinate 1,387, forward strand.
GGCGGCGTTGACCGTATCGCCTACGGTTGTGTATTTCATGCGGTGGGCGCTCCCTACGCAACCGGCCAACAGGGGGCCGGTATGGATTCCAATGCGCATCCCTACGGTTGGAAGGCCGTTCAGAGTGTGATGGTTGTTCAATAAGAGCAGTTCCTCTTCCATGGCCAGCGCGCAGGCGACCGCACTAACCGCATCTTTGGCCACTTCTTCCTGGGTTTCTCGCTTGATAGGAACGCCGAAGTTGGCCTTGATGGCATCGCCCGCGTAGTCGTCAATGACGCCTCCGTGATCCATGATGATGCCGGTCATCGTGGATAAGTAAGAGTTGACCCAGTCCATGAGCGCTTTCGGGGTCATGTTTTCCGAAGCCGTCGTGTATCCTTTAAAATCCGAGAACAGCACAGTGCCGACGAGCTCCTGCGGACGCGGGCGTCCTTCTTCGAACAGCTGATCCCGTTCCTGCCAAATTTTGTGGGCGACCTCGCGCGACACGTGCCGCGAAAATAATTGCATCAACACGGTCCGGTCTTTCCGTTCTCGGGCCAGGGTCGAGGCGACGACAACCGGCGGTGCCAGAAACCAGGTCAAGGCGGCCGGTATCCAGGGTATCCACCAACCGATCCAGAACAGGCCAATGACCAGGATGCTCATCAAGAAAAGACCGCCAAGGGCGATGAAGGACAACCGCCAGGCGGACCGGGCAACCATTCCGAGCGCACCGCCGAGCAAGCCCCACAGCAGCGTCCAGGCGATTTCTTCCGTTTCGGTCAGCACCATGAGCGGGGTGCGGCCGTCGATCGCAACGGCCAATAACTGTTCGGTGATGAGGCCATGGATAAAGACCCCCGGGAACTGGGTGCTGCTGTGAAATCCATACGGAAGCGGGATCTGGAACACATCCGGCACGCTTTCGGCTGTCACACCGATCAGGACAATCCGGTCTGTGAGGTAACGGGCCTCGATCTGTCCGGCTAGGAGGTCGGTCAGTGAAAAGGCCTGTAACGGTTGGGCTGCAGCGCCGAAATCCAGGAGGATCTGGTATCCGCCCTCATCCGCATCGACATAGCCTCCATCCGAGGACGTGAACGGCTTCAACGTGGTCGGACCCAATCGAAGCCACTCCGGCTCGCTCGGATCCTGCGTCGGGACGATCCCGTCCATTGCCAAGTACAGCAGAGCGAGCCGCAAGGGAAACGCGTAGGCGACACTGTAACCGTCATCTTGAAAGAGCAGTGCCCGCCGGGTGATCCCATCGGCATCCACAAGGAGATCGTTGAATCCGACTTGTTCGCTTCCCTCCAGCACCAGTGGGGGAGGGATACGAGCGATCGTGCCGCCGCCGAGCTGCGAAATCATGATGATCTGGGAATGCTGTGGAAGAAGCTCCGCGAGTTCCTTGTGCCCCGGTGGCACGTCGATGTCGCGGTAGAGGTCTACTCCAACGGCCCGCGGTTTGTAATCGAGAAGGAGCCGTAGCGCGAGGGTCAAGGTCGCGTCCGAGATTGGCCACCGGCCTTGCCGGCGAATGTCTTCCTCGGAGATTGTGATGTAGGTGATACGCGAATCAGCCGCGGTCGTGATCGGCCGCGAACGGAGGAGCCAGTCGTACAAACTGAGTTCAAGGTGCTGGAGCTGGCCGGTGCTGCGCACACCGAGAATGACCAGGCCGCACAGAAGGCCGGTCATAATGCTCGTCGCGAGCGGCAGGTATGGATTCTTCAGGATGCTGTGCATGGTGGGCGATGCCCAGACGCAAGCCCGTTTCGACCGTTCCCTGCGGCGGGCAGTGTACCCTATCTA
>DASUMN010000003.1:0-4395 GCA_036277675.1 Nitrospira sp.
GCTTCGACCGGGCCCCAGCTGCCGGCCTGGTATTCGGGGAGCCAGCGTTGCCCCAATTTCTCCCAGGCGTCGAGGATCGTGGTGATCCAGGCCCAGGAGGCTTCCACGGCGTCGCGCCGCATGAACCGGGACGCGTCCCCCGCCATGACGTCGAGCAAGAGGCGTTCGTAGGCTTCCGGTGACGGGCGGCCGAAGACTTCTCCATATTTGAAGTTCATCTCGACCGGATGGGTTTGCGCTCTGGTGCCCGGCACGCGGGAGACGATGCGAAGCGAAAGCCCTTCTTCCGGTTGAATTCTCAAGGTCAGGACGTTCGGGGCCTGCGGCATCTGCGAATTGGCATTGAAGAGGATCTGCGGAATGTCTTTGAACTGCACCGCGACTTCGCTGGCCCGCAGCGGGAGGGCTTTGCCCGTCCGCAAATAAAACGGCACGCCGGACCAGCGCCAGTTCTCGACAAAACATTTCAACGCGACATAGGTTTCAGTGGTCGAGTCTGGCTTGACCCCCTTCTCGCGCCGATAGCCCGGCATGGGTTTGCCGTGTGCGGTGCCTTCCGTGTATTGCGCCCGCACGGTGAACTGTTCCACGTCCTTGTCGGTAATGGGCCGCAGGCAACGGAGCACTTCCATTTTAGAGTTCCGCACGACGTCGGGGTCCAGTGAATAGGGCGGCTCCATGGCGACCAAGCAGAGCAGCTGCAGCATGTGATTCTGCACCATATCCCGCAAGGCACCGGCCTCTTCATAGTAGGTGGCGCGAGTGCCGACCCCTTCCGCCTCGCTGACGGTGATCTGGACATGATCGATGTACTTATGGTTCCAGATCGGCTCGAAAATGCTGTTGGCAAACCGCACGACCATCAGATTTTGGACGGTTTCCTTGCCCAGGTAATGGTCGATGCGGAAGATTTGCGACTCATCGAAGACGTGTCCCGTGACTCTGTTGATCGCCTGCGCGGACGCGAGATCGCGGCCGACCGGCTTTTCGACGATGATGCGGGCATAGGGCGAGCGGGTGGCGGGCGCTCCGGCCAGCCCTGAACCGGCCAATCCTTCACAGACCGGAGTGAACGAGCTGGGCGGAATGCTGAGATAGAAAATGCGGTTTCCCGGCAGTTGAAACGAACGTTCGAGCTCTTCAGCACGCGCTTTGAGTCGGGCATAGGTCTGGGGGTCGTCATTTTCGCCGGCCAGATAGAACACGTGCCTGGCAAAGGAGTTCCACGTGTCCTCAATCAAGGCTTGCCGGGAATGTTTGACGACGCCGTCTCGTACGGAGGCACGGAATTCTTCGTCGCTCATTGCGGTGCGGCCCAAGCCCAGCACGACGTAGTTGGAGGGCAACAACCCGTCAAGGAGCAGGTTGTACAAGGCTGGAATCAGGCGGCGGCGCGCCAGGTCGCCTGATCCGCCGAAAATGACGACGGTGCAGGGTTCGACGGGTGACAGGGGCTCCTGCGCGGGAGTGCTATCGACTCGTTGGCTCATAGGGGCCATCGCTGCGTCCTATTAAAGTTGATGAGTGACTACCGTCTGACGGAATGGCCGCCAAAGGCGTTTCGCAACGCCGCCAGCATCTTTTCCGCGAATGACTCTGCTTGCCTCGATCGGAATCGGGTGAAGAGGGCCGTTGTGAGTGTCGGCACCGGCACGTCTTTTTCGATCGCATCCGCGATCATCCAGCGGCCTTCACCGGAATCTTGCACGTACCCTTTCAGTTTTTCCAGTTTTTGATCGTCTTTGAGCGCACCGGCTGCCAGCTCGAGCAGCCACGAGCGGACGACGCTGCCGTGCATCCAGAGATCGGCGATGCGCGCCAGATCCAGTTTGTATTCGCTCTTCGACATCAGTTCGAAACCTTCGGCGTAGCCTTGCATCATACTGTACTCAATCCCGTTGTGGACCATCTTCACGTAGTGCCCGGCGCCGACGGCACCGACGTGGGCCCAGCCCTGTTCCGGCGCCAGAGTCGTGAACACCGGCGCCAGCCGTTTCACAGGCGCATCGTCGCCACCGATCATCAGGCAGTACCCGATTTGCAGACCCCAGATGCCGCCACTTGTGCCGGCGTCCATATAGTGGAGGCCGGACTTCTTGAGTTCAGCGGCGCGCCGCACATCGTCGTGGAACCGGGTGTTTCCACCGTCGATGATGGTGTCGCCCGGTTTGAGCAGGGCCGCGACCGCCTGGACGGTTTCTTCCGTCGGGGCACCGGAGGGCACCATGATCCAGACCGCGCGAGGAGCACTGAGCTTGCCGACCAGATCATTCAACGACGATGCGGCGATACAGCCTTGGCTCTCCGCCTGTTTGACGAGATCGGTCGAACGGTCGAAGACCACCACCCGGTGCTGGTCCCGCCGCAGGCGGGTGACCATGTTCATGCCCATTTTGCCAAGCCCGATGAATCCCAGCTCCATAACTGCTCCTTGGTGTGTAGACCGATGTGATGGAGAAATGCTGGCCGGCAATAGTCAGGGCCGGTCACATGCTCCGTGAATCGCGTACCTGGTCGAACTCGTTCCCCGGGTCATACACGGGGCGGACCGATCCGGCCCCCCCTCAGTCGATGCGGGCGGGGTTTGGGATGTCCTTGAAGAGGAGATCGGCAAATTGCCGGCCAAAGTTGAGCCGGTCGGCCAGGGTAGTCGCATTGAGGTACTGACCGGCCAGGTCGGCAAGCGCCGGCTCACGAGAAAACATGAACCGGTGAACGTCAACCGGGGCTGTCAGCCAATAGCCTCTCAGCCTGAAGAATGCCAAAATGCAATCTTCATAGAACAGGGTCAGCAGGTATTGGGCGGTGCCTGGTTTTTCCGTGAGGTCTTCTGCTTTGCCCAGCCAGTGATAACAGGAGGCTTTCAGACGAATTTGTTCATTGATCGATGCCGGCTGGGGGCCTTGGCGAAAACGTTGGTTGGCCTTTTCGATTAACTGCGCGGTAACCCCCTCATGGTCGAACAGGACACGTCCCTTGCGGAGGAGCGACGGTAGTCGGAGGGAATGGGCGAGTTCGTCTTCAACGGACGTGTAGCCATGGTACCGGATATCCACGAGACGTTCGCCGACCCGAAGAATTTCATGGCCGTCGGTGTCGCCTTTCACCAGAGCGAGCAGATCGATGTCGCTGTGGGGAGTGATGGCGCGCCGTGCGCCCGATCCCACAAGGATGACGCCAACCAGATCGCCGCCACGCCGGCCCTTCACGTGCCGCAACGCAACGTCGAAGCTGTCTTCGAAGCCCGGAGGAGTCGGCGTTTCCGGCTGCTCCGGCGGCTCCGGTACGTCTAAGAGTTCGGCATTGAGTTCTTCGCGCGTGGGTACGCTGGCGGTGGAGTTCGAATCCATCACGAGACCTGGGTTTGTTGAATGAGGCCGGGAAGGCCGATCAGCCATTGGTCGAACGGCTGTTCAGCATCCACGACGATTTCGAGTTTGCCGTTGGCCAACCGGCGAACCGCACCGGGATCTTCAGGAGACAAGGGGATTTCCACCCACTCCCGATTCAGTCCGAGCGCATCGGTCACGTCGAGAATCTTGCTGATGTGCTGAAATGTGACCACTTGCAAGGACATGGCGTCTCCTTCCGACGAGTCGTCGGCATTCTATGTGCCGTGGCAAGTGGTGTCAATGCGAGACAGCCGGATTGAGCACGTCACGATGTGAGCACGCGCGCGAACACAGCGCCGGCTTCGTCGACTTGCTTGGCGGAGATGTTAAGGTGGGTGACGGCTCGGTAACTTGATCCGCCGATCGCGTTGATGAGCACGCCTTCTTGTTTCAACGCGGCGACGATCTCGGCGGGCATGCGTCGCTGATCATTGATCTGAAAGATCACGATATTGGTTTCGACATGTTGCGGCGTAACCAGCACCGACGGAATCTGCTGAAGCTGGCGGGCCAGTTTCTTCGCGTGCGTGTGGTCTTCCGTCAGGCGTGTGATGTGGTGTTCCAGTGCATAGATGCCGGCGGCGGCGAGGATGCCGGCTTGACGCATGGCGCCTCCGTACATGCGGCGGAAACGGCGGACGCGATCGATGACCTGCTGATCACTGGAAACGAGCAACGATCCCACCGGTGCGCCGAGGCCTTTGGAGAGGCACATGGACACGGTTTCAAAGTGCTGGGCATATGCAGCGGGAGGCAGTGTCGTGGCGGCCACGGCATTCATCAGCCTGGCGCCGTCGAGATGCATGGGGATGCCATATTTGACTGCAACGGTCCGGATCTTTTCGATCGTCGACAGGGGATAGATGGTTCCGCCGCCGGCGTTGTGTGTGTTCTCCAGGCAGATGAGCGCGGTGGGGATGCTATGGGGATCCTTGGGTCTGATCGCGGCCTCGACCTGCTCCGCGTTCATGATGCCACGCTCGCCCGGCACCCAATGGAGCTG
>DASUMN010000004.1:0-2525 GCA_036277675.1 Nitrospira sp.
CCATCCGTGCCGTGCGACCAAGGTGGTCACAATAGTTTCCAAGGTGATCCCGTGCAAGGGATCACGGGGATGAGCCATGGCGTGAGGTTGGTTCATGAATGAATCAGGCATGAGGAAAGGCAGCGTACCGATTGCAGGCGAGTTTCACAACAGCTCGCTATACGTATTCGCGGGAATCACTGCACTGTCAGCACGGCCGCTCCCTGAAAGCTTCCGGCCTTTAGCTCTTGTAACGCACGGTTGGCCTCTTCGAGCGGAAATCGCACGGCATGTGGTTTGATTGGTATGGCGGCGGCTTCGCGCAGCAGCTCGATCCCGTCCTGTCTGGTATTGGCCGTCACGCTGCGGATGACTCGCTCGCCGAATACCTCACGGTCATAGTCCAGCGAGGGAATCGGGGACATGTGGATGCCGGCCAGCGCGAGCGTGCCGCCGCGTTCAAGCGCGCGCAATGCCGGTGGGACGAGTTCACCGGCTGGAGCAAAGATAATCGACCCGTGTAACTTCTCCGGCGGCATGTCGGCGGCGCCGCCGACCCAAACTGCTCCGAGTTGCCTAGCCAGTGCTTGATGCGCTGGCTTGAGAGAACTCACATAAACCGGACAGCCCCAGTGTCGCGCGATCTGGATGGCAATATGGGCGGAGGCGCCGAAGCCATAGAGTCCCAGCCTCTGGCCTGGCTTAATGCCGCTGAGTCGCAATGCGCGATAGCCGATGATGCCGGCGCAAAGCAGGGGAGCGGCTTCGTCGTCTGAAAAGATCGGCGGGATGGGATACGCAAATCGGGCAGGCACGACGGCATACTCCGCATAGCCGCCATCGACCTGATAGCCGGTGAATTGTGCCGACTCACACAGGTTCTCCCGCCCACTTGTACAGAACTCACACCGTCCACAGGTCCCCTGAAGCCAGGCAATTCCCACGCGATCTCCCTCGTGGATCTCTCGCACCGCTGGCCCAATTCCCACCACGGTCCCGACGGCCTGATGACCGGGAATCAGCGGGAGCGTGATGTGCGGCAGCTCGCCTTCGACGACGTGTAGATCCGTCCGGCATACACCGCAGACATGGATCTTGACGAGGACCTGGTCCGGCTTTGGGACGGGTATCGGCCGGTCGTGGAGTCGCAACGGACGGTGGGAGATGTCATTTGTCTGGTCGAGCACCATCGCTTTCATAGTGCCTCACGGCTATTTCGCCTTGATGCACTCAATGTCGAGCCGGACTTGGACCTCCTCGCCGACAACGAGTCCCCCGCTGTCAAGCGCCTTGTTCCAGACCATGCCGAAGTCCTTGCGGTTCAGCTTGCCCTCGGCGCTGAAGCCGGCTCTGGTATTGCCCCAAGGATCTTTGGCCACACCGTTGAAGGTGCTGACAAGGGTGACTTCTTTTGTCACGCCGCGCAGGGTGAACTCGCCGACGATGGTGTACGTGTCGCCCTGCTTTTTGGCGTGTTTCATTCTGTACGTCATCGTCGGATACTGGGCCACGTCGAGAAAATCGGGATTGCGCAGATGGGCGTCGCGTTTGTCGTGGTTCGTCTCGACGGACGCGGCGTTGATTGTCGCCTCGATCGTCTTGATGGTCTTTGTGTCCGTGTCCATCTCAACGAATCCCTTGTAGTCCGTAAACCGTCCGGACGTCTTCGACACCACCATGTGGGCGACCCGAAACTCGATCAGCGAATGGTCAGGGTCGATCTCCCACCGAGCCATCTCCGCTCCGGCATCCGCGGGCAGTCCGGCCAGCAAGGCCCCGATCGCTGCATACACCATCCAGCGCCATCCGGTCTTCATGTGTGTGCCTCTCTGATCTTGAGAAATCTCGTGTCGCTCATTTCTTGGATGTAGGGATGTCCGCACTTGGCTTCAAAACTGGCGCGTCCGAGATGTGCCGGACGGCGCGCGATCCCGTGCGTGAGCCGGTCCGCATTCGCACATGCACCTCAATCGGCTCCGATCTGATGTCCTCTGGAAAAGGAGGGAACGGCTGGGCATGGACGACGGCATGAATGCCCGCTTCGTCGATCTCACGCGCGCCCGAGCCTTTCTCGATCTCGATCAACTGAGCCCGCCCGGTTGGGTACATACGAAATCGGACGCGTACGGTTTCACTCGACGGGGCCTGGCGCACGCGGCGCGCGGTGCGGCTCCAGCTTTTGCTGAGGAGCGCGCTGATCTGTTGCCAATAAGCCTGCCCCCGTTCCGGTTCGGGCAGCGGCAGAAGATTCTCTTCCGCCAGCTGTTCGGTGGAGATCGGAATGACTTCGGGCTGAACATCATCGCCGTCGGCGTCGCGCTCGCCGAGATTGTCTTGATTCTGAAGCGTCAAGTCGTTGGTATCGCTCTCCTCATCCGGTTGCCCCAATGTCACATACACGATCCGTGTCAGGACCCGTTCCAGCTTATTGTCCGGTCGGGCTCTGGCGAAGGTGACGTGGATCCTGGCAACTTTGGGGACCACCGAGAGTTTTCCCGAAGTCAGGGGCTCCAGTATTGCTGTCGCCTGCATCGTCATCGAAGAGG
>DASUMN010000005.1:0-2884 GCA_036277675.1 Nitrospira sp.
TACACCCCGCCACGCCGTAGCAATTCTTCGTGCGATCCCGTTTCGACGATGGCGCCCCGATCCAACACGACGATACGATCCGCATGTTGAACCGTGGAGAGGCGATGCGCGATCACCAGCGCCGTCCGATTCTGCATCAAATTCGCGAGCGCCAATTGCACGATTCGTTCAGACTCCGAATCCAACGCCGATGTGGCCTCATCTAAAATCAGCAATGGGGGGTCACGAAGAATAGCTCGAGCGATGGCCAGACGCTGGCGTTCACCTCCCGATAACTTGAGTCCGCGCTCTCCGATGACCGTCGCATACCCCTGCGGCAGGCGCAGAATGAAGTCATGAGCGTAGGCCATTTTCGCGGCTTGTTCAACTTCGCCTTGAGTCGCGCCAGTCCGTCCGAACGCGATGTTGCGTTGGATGGTATCGTCGAACAAGACGACCTCTTGCGACACAATTCCAATGTGTGCGCGCAACGAGTGCAACTGGTAGGAGGCTAACGGAAGGCCATCGATGAGAATGCGTCCGGCTGTTGGCTCATAGAACCGTGGCAACAAACTCACCAAAGACGTTTTTCCGCTCCCACTGCTCCCGACGAGCGCAATCACTTCACCCGGCTTAATCACGAGATCAATATCGGTCAGGGCAGGAATCGTGTGGTTCTCGTAGCGCAATCCCACACCCTGAAATTCAATGGACTGATTGATACCCACCAAGGGAACTGTGCCGTGATCGTGAGACTGCTCCGTTTTTAAATCCAACACATCGAACACGCGTTCCGCCGCCGCCAGCGCCTGCTGGATCAAATTGTTCGATCCTGACAATTTCCGCACCGGCGTATAGGCCAAGAGCATTGCCGCCATGAACGAAAAAAAGGCGCCGGGGGTCATCGTCCCGCTGATCACAAGATAGCCGCCATACCAAATGAGGGTGGCGACGCTGATCACCCCGATGATTTCCATGTAGGAATGGCCGATCGACCAGACCTGATTGGATTTCAACGTCGTGGAGAGATAGGCCCGGTTCCGCTCCCTGAATCGCTCCCCTTCCGCATCTTCACGACCGAATGCTTTCACAACTCTGATGCTGGCAAAGGTTTCTTGCAGAGTCGATGACATATCGCCCATCTGCTCCTGCCCACTTGCTGCTAATTTCTTCAACCGCTTTCCCACTCGCACCATCGTCAGGCCGGCAAGCGGAAGCACGATGAGCGAGAGGCCGGCCAGTCTCCAATCCTGATAGAGAATGACCCCGACCATGGCAAGAAACGTGAGGACGTTTTGAAAAATGTCTTTCACGACACTCGAGGCCGCATTCGCCATCAATCCGACGTCGTTGACCACTCGGGAGACCAAGCGTCCCGAGGTATTGGAGTCATGAAACCCGACCGGCAGCCACATGAACCGCTGAAACAGCTCTTGGCGGATATCAGCCACCACTCGATTCCCGACATACGCCATGAGATAACCGACCCCATAGCTGAACACCGCCTTCACTGCCGCAACCCCCAACAAAGCCAAGGGCAGTACCAGCAGCAATCGTTCATTTTTTTCGATAAAGATGCCATCCAGCACTGGACGGGCGAGCCAGGCATACACACCGGTCAAGAGCGCCACGAGGCCTGAGCAGGCAAGGCCTCCCACAAATCTCGCCCGATAAGGACGGACATACTGCATGAGCCGTTTGAATCGATCTACGCCTGACATGCCGCCAACACCACCTCCGCCGCTCTGAATGATGCGCCCGGCTCACCCAGAGCAGCCCGCACGGTCGCCAAGTCTCGCTTCATCGCCTCATACGCCGCTCGATCTTCTAAGATCCGTACTGCTTCATCACACAGTCGCTCCGCGGTCGCGGCGGACTGGACCAACTCCGGCACCACCGTCCGATCTGCCACCAGATTCACCAACCCGATCCATTTCACTCGAACCACGAACCGCAGCACCACACTCGCGACCCAAAACGTCAGTGTCGTCGTTCGGTAGCACAGCACCATCGGCGCGCCTACCACCGCGGCTTGCAGGGTTGCCGTGCCGGAAGCAACCAACACCAGATCGGACACCGCCATGACCTCGTTGGCCTGCTCCTTCACCACCGTGATGGGAACAGAGCTTCGCTGCAAGAGCGGCTGTAACAGATTATCGTGAATGGTGGACGCTTGTGCCAGGATAAACTTTGTTTTGGGGTCCCGGCGTGTCAGCATCTCCGCCGTCTCGATGAGAATCGGAAGCAATACAGATACTTCATGGGCACGACTTCCCGGCAATAACGCGATGACACGCTCGTGATCGGCAAACCCAAACCTGGTGCGAAGTGCGGTCCGATCATAGTGCGGTGCGACCGCATCCAAAATCGGATGCCCGACAAAGGTACAGGGCACCCCCGCGTCGTCGTACAGGGGTTTTTCAAACGGAAGGATGACCACCACATGGTCGACCCGTTGCTTGATCCAACGCATCCGCCAGGGTGCCCAGGCCCAGATCTGCGGCGCAACATAATAGATGACGCGAAGGCCGGCCGCCTTGGCAAAATAGGCGAAACGGAGGTTGAGTCCCGGATGATCGATAAACACCACCGTGTCCCACCGTTTGGACCGGAAGAGTCGCCGCATCGTGACAAATCGTCGGATGATCGGGATCAACGCCAATGGGCCGACCATGCCGATCACATCAAACTTCCCCATCTCTTCGATCAACTCCACTCCAGCCGCTTTCATCGCACGACCGCCGACACCGGACAATAAGACGTTAGGATCACGCGCTTTCAACGCCTTGGCAAGATTCGCCCCATGGAGGTCACCGGAGGCTTCACCCGTCACGATCAGAATGCGCGCCATGATCGCCTATAGGACATGGAGTAGGACTGGTGGTTGAGGACGCCCAACCCAAAG
>DASUMN010000006.1:0-4246 GCA_036277675.1 Nitrospira sp.
GGCCCAGACCGGATTCACCCAGAGTGGCTCGCTCAAGCGATCTCCCGCTGAGATTGTCAAACGGTACGTACGGCTGGATCAGAAAGGCGCCCGCTTGGACGCCATGGCGTTCGATGTGCTGTCGCCCTATGTCGAGTGGAAGGAAGAGCCGGCGTGGGATCAGATCGTGGTGATTCAGGAGGCCCAAGTTCCCGAGGACTATCGGAAGTGGGACATTCTCGATAATCTGGACGTCGTGATTCCAGTCACCTTTCGGGTGCGTGGAGTAGTCTCGCTGAAGACGGCGGATTTCGTGGCGGAGGAGAAGACCGAAGAAATTCGTTTTCACGTGAAGGCGGTGGGGAACCAGTGGCGTATCGTCGAGCCGATGATTCCTCCCCACGTCGGCATCGCACGAATGGTGAACTTCGCGCGCGAGGCCGGACTGTACGAAAAGGATGAGGGGCAACGCAGCACACTCGAGGCGCTCACAAGTTCGTTGAGAAAGGCGAAATGATGGCTTCTGTCTCCGTGGATCTCCTGATCTTCGATCTCGATGGCACACTGATCGAGTCGAAATGGGACATCGCCGAATCCGTGAATTTCACGCTGGCTGAGTTGGGGCTGCCGACGCGCCCGGTCGAAGAAATTTTCGGATACGTGGGCGACGGGGTGAAAAAGTTGCTGCGTCTGGCGGTCGGCGAGGGGAATCAAGCCCGGTTCGAAGAGGCCCTGAAAGTCTTTCGCGGTCATTACCTTGACCACTGTCTGGATCGAACGACATACTTTCCCGGCATCGCCCCGATGTTGCAGCACTTCGCCCACAAGCGGAAAGCGATCGCGACCAACAAATCGATCGATTACACGCGCGTAATCATGAACGGCTTGGGCCCATCCCACTTTGTCTATATGGTCGGCGGCGACGATGGATTCGGGCTCAAGCCGGAGCCCGGCATGCTGCTGCATATCCTGGATAAGCTGAACGTGGCGAAGGACCGCGCGGTGCTTGTGGGCGACAGTACCAACGACATCAACGGCGGGCACAATGCCGGTATCCGCGTCTGCGCCGTCGGTTATGGCATGGGCAACCGTGAAAAGATGGCCGCGTGCCAGCCCGATTGGTTCATTGAACGGCCGGAGGAACTGATGGAGATATTCGTATGACCATTCGATCGTTGCTCGTATCTCGTGAAGCCCGCTTCGCCCGCTCAGCCCGCATCGACGACACTGCGAGGCGAGCGCATCTCGCGGAACATGGTGCTCGGCGGGACAGCCCATGGCTGAAGCACGCTTCACGCTTCACGGGATTTTTGCTTGTCACGGCGCTTAGCCTGGGGCTCGCGCACGCAGGAGCGCCGAGTCTCGCCGATCGCGTCATCGAACATAAATTGGCCAATGGCTTGACGGTTCTGATGGTCGAGCGCCATCAGACGCCGGTGGTGTCCGTCAACATTACGTTCGCGGTGGGCGGCATCAACGAGCAGGTCGGGCAAACCGGCATCGCCCATTTCTACGAGCACATGGCGTTCAAAGGGACGCGCACCGTCGGCACGAAGGACTACGAAAAAGAGAAACCGATTCTCGACGAACTGGCGCTGGTAGGGACCGAACTGGAACATCGTCAACGCGAGATGGCTGCAAAGAGTGGAGGAGGAACGGCGGACGAGCAGGCTGCCGTCGCGTCTCTCCAGAAACGGTTCACGGAGCTGCAAGCGCAGGCGTCCCAGTACGTTGTCGGAAACGAACTGGCATTACTCTACCAACGGCACGGGGGCGTCGGGTTTAACGCATCCACCGGCAAAGATCTCACACGCTACACGATCAGCTTGCCGGCCAATCGTCTTCCATTGTGGGCGGCGGTCGAATCCGACCGCATGGCTCAACCGGTCTTTCGCGAGTTCTACAAAGAGCGGGGTGTCGTGATGGAAGAACGCCGGTTGCGCAACGACGACAGTCCGAGCGGACTGCTGTTTGAAACATTTACCTCGGCGGCCTTTCGGGCACACGGGTACGGCGTGCCGACGATCGGGTGGGAGTCGGATATCCTGTCGCTCACACCGGCGGAAACGGAGACGTTCTTCAAGGCCTATTACGGGCCGAATCGCGCCACCATTGCATTGGTCGGCGATTTCAACGCCAAGGATGTGATCGCCTTGATCGAGCAGACGTTTGGGAAGATCCCCTCGGCGCCCCCGTCGTCCGCGCGGATGCCGGTGGAACCGGAGCAACGGGGGGAGCGGCGGGTGGAGGTGGAATTCGACGCGGAACCGTCGCTCGTGATCGGCTATCACAAACCGGCGCTGGGCCATCCCGACGACGATGTCTTCGAAGTCATCGATGCCGTCCTCTCTGATGGGCTCACGTCCAGGCTGCATCAGAAACTCGTGCGGGAGCGGAGGCTGGCAGCCTCGGTCGGCTCGGATGCGAACTATCCCGGCGTGCGGGCGCCCAATCTATTCATCCTGACGGCGACTCCTCTGGCTCCTCATACGACGGCTGAGGTGGAAGCGGCAATTTACGAGGAATTGGAGCGGTTGAAGCGGGAGCCGGTCTCGGCCAAGGAGCTGGAGCGGGTCATCAACAATCTGGATGCCGATATGGTCCGGGCGCTGCGGTCCAACAGCGGACTGGCATCCCAGCTTGCCATGTATCAAGCGGTCGCGGGTGATTGGCGCTACGTCATGTCGTTGCGCGACAAGGTGGCGGCAGTCACTGCCGCCGATGTGCAGCGGGTCGCGGCCCGGTATTTCACCAAATCGAATCGCACGGTCGGTATCTTGGTGAAAAAGAGCCAGGGCAAGACGGTTGCCGCGGCTCAGGGCGGTGAGGTGGCGCCATGATGACTGTGAAGAACAGCGCCACACTGGGGCTGCTGGCTATGTTGGTGGCGTTCCCTCTGACGACCGCTTGTGCGGGAGGGGCCGGACTCGGCGATCCCCGGACCATGACCTTTGCTCCCGTGGAGTTTTCGCCGCCGGAGCCGGAACGGGTCGTCCTCGACAACGGCATGGTCGTCTATCTGCTGGAAGATCATGAATTGCCCCTCATTACCCTCACGGCTACGATCAGAGCCGGCAGTTGGCTCGATCCGGCCGACAAGATCGGCCTTGCGGCGTTGACCGGATCGGTGATGCGCACCGGCGGCGGAGGCGGCCTGTCCGCGGAACAAGTCGATGAAGAACTGGACCAGTTTGCGGGAGAAATCAGCATCGGGCTCGGCAGGCAATCAGGGGCCGCATCACTCGACGTATTGAGCAAAGATTTCACACGGGGCCTCCACATTTTCGCCGGTCTCATCCGAACGCCGGCCTTCGACCCGGCGCGCCTCGAATTGGCCAAGTTGCAGGCCGTCGAAGGCATCCGCCGACGCCAGGACAATCCCGGTTCCGTCGTCGGCCGCGAATTCGTCAAGATGCTCTATGGGGCCGATCATCCGACCGCACGCGAGAGCACGATTGATTCGGTGCGGCGCATCACTCGGGACGATCTGATCGCCTTTCACCGTACGTCGCTCCATCCGAACGGCATGATCCTGGGCATCACCGGTGACTTCAAGAAAGAGGACATGCTGGCTTCCCTGCGCGGCGCGTTCGGGGACTGGAAAAAAGGAGTAGTTCCTCAGTTGACGATTGCCGATGTGCCGGAGAACAACGCGACCATACCGGCGGTTCGGTTCGTCGACAAAGACACCACACAGACGCATCTCCGCGTGGGGCATTTGTCGATCAGGGAAAACGATCCCGATTATGTTCCCTTGGCGATTGCGAACGACATCTTGGGCGGCAGTTCGTTCCGCAGCCGGCTCTTCAACGATGTGCGGACCAAACGAGGCCTGGCCTATTCCGTCGGCAGCCGGCTGAATGCCGGGATGCACGATCAGGGGGTCTGGCTCATGCGAGCCGAGACCAAGTCGGTGTCTACGCAGGAAGTCATCGAGCGATTCATGGCGAATATCGAGCGCATGCGTTCCGAGCCTGTCAGTGATAGGGAATTGGCCGAGGCGAAAGAGGCCTATGTGAATTCTTTCATCTTTTCCTTCTCCAGTCCGTCGGCGATCGTCGGCCGCCTGGTGGAACTGGAATATGATGGGCTGCCGAAAGATTTTCTACAGCAGCTGCGCGACAAGGTCGTGAAATTGACCAAGGAAGACATCCTGGCGGCGGCCAAGAAACACCTCCATCCGGATCGTCTCAAGATCATCGCGGTTGGATCAGGGAAGGCCATGCCGGGTGCGCTCTCGACGTTCGGCGAGGTGAAGGAGATCAAG
>DASUMN010000007.1:0-14987 GCA_036277675.1 Nitrospira sp.
TCGAGAACCATCACTTCGGAATTGCCGTCCGCGATTCAGGCAGCCGCCCGGACATCGTGCGCAATCTCTGCGAAGCCAACATGCTCAGTGGGATGCTCTTGTTTCACCACGGTGGTGGGCTGGTTGTGGACAATATCTGCAGGCACAACCAGCATTGGGGCGTGTTGATGACGCCGGACTCACATCCAAACCCACTGCCCGCCGAGCTGGCAGATGTGAATGACCTGACACAGAATCCGCGAGGTGCTATGACCATCACTGAACAGCCGCTTGCCGATATCGGCCGATAATGCGCGGATGCGGCGAGGGTATCCCGTGCGGCGTCACCTATTCGTCAAGGCAAGGTCGAACAGCAGGGAATGGTCTGCCGATAATGAAATGGCTGCGTTAAGATGGCTTGGAGGACAGCGTGGACGAAGCATGATTCGGAAGATGGTACTGAAAGGAATTCCCGCCTTGCTGTTTGGCCCGATACATGGCGGCATCCGCGTGACGTAGGAGATCATCGATCTCGTGATCATCAAGAGGATAGACCGTGATTCCGATACTGACGCCGATTGACACACGTTCGTTTCCAAGAGGGAACGGCTCGGTCAAAGACTTGGTAATTCTCTGCGCGACCGTGGTGATATCATCTTCGTGCGAAAGCGCCTCCAGAATGATCGTAAATTCGTCTCCACCCATGCGGGCTACCGTGTCAACCTCGCGGACGCATTCCCGCAGCCGGTCTGCAACGGCTTTTAAGAGCTGATCGCCGGCGTCATGTCCCATGGTATCGTTCACGGACTTGAATCGATCGAGATCAAGCAGCAGGAGTCCCATGGGTTGCTGGAGCCGCTTGCTTCTCGCCATGGCATGGATGAGCCGGTCGCGGAACAAGGTCCGGTTTACGAGGCCGGTCAATTGATCATACTGTGCGAGGTGCGTCAGCCGTTCCTCGGCCCGTTTGCGTTCGATGGCATAGCGGATCGCACGGGCCAGCAATTCCGGCTGCCCTTGCCCCTTGACCAGATAATCTTGCGCGCCGGTTTGAACGGCTTCTACGGCAAGCGATTGATCGCTAAGCCCGCTCAGTACGATAATAGGAATGGTAGGACAGGTTGCCTGCATTTGTTTCAGCGTCAACAGCCCGTAGCCATCTGGGAGTGACAAGTCCAAAAGGATGGCATCGAATCGAGTCCGGGCAAGCTGAATGAATGCTTCGCTCAGCCGTGCGACATGCACGACATCAAACTGCTCGATGCTCCATTCCGCCAAGATATCTTGGGTTAAGTGAGCATCGACGTCATTGTCCTCGACGAGCAAGATCTTCAGCATTGTTTCACGCGAGTCATCATTGGCCCATTGAACCAAACTGAAGTTTCGCCATCATGCCGTACGGTCAAGTATAGCTTAAGCTGCTGTTTCAACAAGACAATTGCTGAAATGCAAGACCTGGTCCAAGGCCGAATTGCCATGAAGCCGGTGGTTAGGGGAGGATGGTTGTGGTGATGGAGAGGATATTATGTCCTGGCGAGGCGACCTTTCACGCCGCCTCGCCAGAGGTGACTGTCACGGTTGGTTAGACACAATGTAACGCTTCGGCTCGCCGACGAACTTCTTCGGCCTTCTGGGCTTGTCCGAGGTTTTCATAGAGAGAAGCGATATTTCCGTGTAGGTGGGAAAGCAACTGGCCAAGTTGCGCTTCCTGTGCGATCACATTGGCTTCCATCGCCAATTTCTTTTCCTCGCTTCGGCGGAAGCGTTCTTCCAGTCGTTGTACCAATTGAATCCACCCGCGGACCTTGGCTGAATCCAAACTGGGCAGCGTGGGCAAGGACTCGGCACGATCGAGGGATTTTTCAGCCTGGTTCATCCAATTGATGAACATCAGAAAGTCGCCCAACGTAATTTCCAGTGCGGATGCAGCGCTGTCTTCGATCACAAGATCTTCCATTCTTGCTCCTTCGTCTTATTTAGGCACGTGGCAGAGGTGTCGATTACGTGAACGCTTGCCCAGCCTGTTGAGACTTCGGTCCACCAGTCCTGACCGTCGAATCATGTTCTGGTAGGGGAGGAAGGTTCCCGCCAGATCGTCAGTTCCACCTCCTTTCGCTTGCGATGAGAAGAAATAATTTCAGTTCAAGGCCACAACAGGGTGGGGTATCGGACTAATACTCTACTAGATTCAGTGATGTCAACAGGCTGAGGCAGGGAAAGGGGAATTTTTTTTGATTTTGTCGTTCATCAGTTACCAGCAGGGGACCGCATGCCGGTTTCACCGGTTTGTTAGGATCAGAAACCTCGAAGAACGAGCTCCCGCCCATGGGGGTAGGATCCCGAAGGCAACTGTTCCGGACCAATTGCGGCTTCGCAAGCATATCCTCGCTCGAGAGGCCATAGCAACGAGCGGCCGGCGAAGTTGCCCCGGACATGGACATATCGAAGCGTCACGCCGAGCCGAGCCGCATCTGCTTTGAGCGTTTCTGCACAAGCTTCCGATGTATAGGCTCGGCGAGCAATAAGAATGGGGTCTCCGGATCCACTGTGGAACAATGCAAACTCCTCAGCACAACCGGTCAGAAGCCCCAGTGAAACGAAGAGTCCTGCCACGACAGGTTGGAGTATGGTTTTGAATGGCACAGAACGTCCTTTCCAATATGCCCACTCAGGTATCGCACCTCGGACTCTTGGGCTGCTTTTGGGTAAGCATAGCACTCCCAGAGGCCCTCTCTCCAGCAAATTGAACGCCCAGTCTAGCAGGATGCTGAAAAAGTCCGCCAGCTTTGTTCTCGCGTCGCTCAGAGGCTCAACGTATGGCACAGAGTACGATTCGCCTTTGTAGGTGAGTGCCGATCTGACGTGAATCGTCCTGCAGAAGACTCATTCGGCACGGTGGAGAGGGAGAGTGACCCGTCGGCTCAATTCGATGAATTGGCCGACGGGTAGAGTTTCCGCACGAATGGCGGGTGCAAGCTCAAGCGTCCGTAGTGCCTCTAGAACCAATTGCACATCATAGCCCTCGTCTCTCAATGAGTTCACGAGCGTCTTCCGTCGGTGCGCAAAGGCGGCTTTGACCAGTCGGGCAAACATCGGTTCTTCCTCCGGGCTGAGTTCACGCTCCTGCTTCATCCGCAACACCACGACGGCTGAACCGACCTCCGGTCGTGGCCGGAAACAATGGGCCGAGACCCTGAACGCTTTCGTAATCTCGGTGACGTATTGTGCCAGGACGGAGAGAACACCGTAATCGCGGCTGCCGGGTTTGGCAATCAGCCGATCGGCCACTTCGTCTTGCAGCATCAAGACGAGCCGTGGAAATCGGTCGCGGTGACCCAGTAGGCGGAACAGCAACGGCGTCGAGATATAGTATGGCAGGTTGGCCACCACGATGGTTCCGATTGGAAGACTCTCTAGCGAATGGGTCATGGCGTCGCCGAGCACGAGCGTCAGGTTTGGTGCGTCAGCGTGCCGCTCCAAGAGATGGGCATGGAGCCGTGGATCGATTTCAATTGCCGTGACACGGTCGGAGACGTGGCAAAGGGCATCCGTGAGGATGCCCCGTCCCGGTCCGATTTCCAATACGGAATCGCCCCTGTGCACCTCGGCCACTGCGAGGATTTTCCGAACGATATTGGGGTCGATCAGGAAATTCTGGCCGAGTCGTTTGATGGCTGCAGGTGGCTCAGAGGGGCTCACGGCGCGACGTGCGAAAGCTGTTTGGCCAGCGCCACCAACGGTGTCCGGTAGCATTCGATCAAATCGGTAAATTCTTCGATCATGTCGTTCGTAAAACACGGTTCTGGGCGGACACCGGAAAATTTCTGCGCCTCCTGTAGTCCGACGGTGTGCGTCAGGATGGCGACGGTATCGGCTTTCCAATGCTCGACTCGTTCCATCCCCGCGACCGCATTGAGATCTTTCAGCGTCTGTTCGGCGAGCTTGTTGAGTTTCTCAAGCTGCAGCTGAACAGCGGCGAGTCTTTTAAGGGCGTCCTGTGGCATGGCGATGCGGTCCGATTAGCCTCTGGATGGCCGGTTCTTGGCGATTTTTGCGGCCAGTTTGACCGCTTCGAGCAAGCTGCCGGGATCGGCGATGCCCTTCCCGACGATGTCGAAGGCGGTCCCATGATCCACCGACGTTCGGATGATCGGCAATCCCACGGTCACGTTCACACAGGTGCCGAAGGCCACGAGTTTCAACGGAATCAAGCCTTGATCGTGATACATGGCGACGATGCCATCGTATTGCCCTTTGGCGGCTTTTCCGAACAACGTATCCGCGGGTAACGGATCACTGGCGAGAATGCCTCGCGCCCGGGCGCCGCGCGCCGCCGGAAGAATCACACGGGTTTCTTCGTCGCCGAACAACCCATGTTCGCCGGCATGAGGATTCAGTGCCGCAACGCCGATCTTCGGCTTCTTGATGCCGAAAAGAGTCGTGAGCGCCATCTGTGCCAGTCTGATGCTTTTTTCAATTTTCGCCTGGGTCAGGTGGGCGGGGAGGTCTTTGATTGCCACATGTGTGGTGACAAACATGATGCGGAGAGGGCCGCCCACGATCAGCATACCGGATTCGTTGGCCTGCGTCAGGTCCGCCAGCAACTCTGTGTGACCAGGATAATGATACCCACCCATGTTGATGGCTTCTTTGTTGATCGGCGCGGTCACAATGCCGTCAATGCATCCGATCCTGGCGAGCTCCACGCCTTTCTTGATAAAGGCGACCGAAGCGGCGCCGGTTTCTGCCGCTGCAACTCCCGGCGTGAATTGTGTCAGCGGGGTGTCCAGGGGGTCAAGCACGGCGATTGTGCCGCTCCGCCGAGGGAGCGGTTCATGACCGTCTACGCGAAAAGCTTTGAGTCGCAGCCTAAGCGCCTTGATGGTCCGCTCCATGACAGGCAGAGACCCGATCACAATCGGATAGCAGATGCGTCGCAGGGCTCGGCCTGCCACTACCTTCGCAATGACCTCCGGTCCGATCCCAGCCGGGTCACCCATGGTGAGACCGAGGAGCGGGAGTCTCGTGGACGAAGTTTTTCTGGATGCGGCCTTGGCCATGCGGTGCCCTCACTGTCCAAAAAACAGATAGAGCGTGTAGCCTATATAAAGCAGTGCCCCGCTGCTCAGCAACCAGGCCCGCCAGTAGCCACTGATGAGCAATTGCAGCAGATAGAACATCGTCGCTTGGACGGCCAGCACCATGGTCACACTGGCGGCCGATGTGATCGCCCAGTCTGTTCCAAGCAATCCCACGGAGACGGGAACGGTCCCTTGGAATACCATTGCACCGGTGACATTGCCGACGGCGAGGCGGTCTTTCTTGCGATAGAGCCAGAGGAAACTGTTGGACATTTCAGGTAGTTCGGTCGCGAGCGGCGCAATGAGCAGCGCGAGCAGCAGCGGAGACACGTCAAATGTTCCAGCCAGTGCTTCTGCGGCGTTGACGAACATGTGCGCGCCCAAGATCAGTCCCGCCAGGCCGATGAAGCCTTGAAGACCAATCATGAAACGGGACGGTGTGGCCGCCGATTTGGCGAAGATCAACGGGTCCAACTGACTGCCCTCTCCGTCGGCATCGGGCGTGCCCAGTTTCATCTTCATGTAGTAGGCGTACATGCCGATCAAGGCGACCGCCGCAATGATGTGCACGAGCCGGGAGGGAATATAAATGCAGGCCAGTGCGGTCACGTAACCGATCGTAAAAAACACCAGATCGGTGACCACTTCACCGTACTTGAGGTGAAACCGTGCCGTGCGTTTTCCCGCCCACGTATAGAGCAGCAGCAGCATCGCGAGAATCGGCAGCACCAATGTGCTCAGCATGAATGGCGCACCGAGAATCGCCCCCAACCCCACCTCTTTTTCTTCCTGCCCTTCGCCGAAGAAAATGGCGATAATCGGGATTGAGGTTTCCGGCAAGGTCGTGCCGATCGCGGCAAGCACGCTGCCTACGGCTCCTTCGGAAATGCCAAGCCGTTTCCCCAGCCACTCGATTGCGTTGGTAAAGAGCGCGCAGGCTCCCAACGTCACGGCGACCGACGCGACAAACAGAAGCGTGTAGACCAGTACGGTCACAAGCCGCACCGTGAAGCAGGAGATACGAAGGGGGAAATTGGTGGCGAGTCGACACGATCGATCATGTTTTCCCTGAACGGAGTCGATGATAGCTGTGAACGGCTGCTTCCATCACATCCTTGAGGGAGCGGCCAGTGTTATCGGCAATGGTCTTGCAGTCGGCATATTCCGGCGCAGCCTTCTCTCCTCCAGTGCCTAGAGTGGCCACCTTCATACGAACCACCCCGCCGGGCACTTTGACGGAGACGAAGCGCCGCGGGAGGATCCGACGGGCCACCTCTTGAACACGCACACCCAGGGCGGTGGTTTCCTGGAATACGGCGTCCAATACCGCGTCAGTGCGATGGCGCGCGGCAAGACAGCTCAGCACGACACCGGGTCGACTGCGTTTCATAATGGTGGGAATCAGCGCGACGTCCACGGCGCCGGCGGCAAACAGACGGTCCATCACATGCTCATAGATTTGCGGGTTGAGATCGTCGAGATTGGTTTCGAAGTGCACCACCTGGTCGATCGCGCGCTCAGTCGGCTCGGGTTCATTCGAGAGGAACACGCGCAAGACGTTCGGCCAGCCTTCCGGGTCTTGATCGCCGGCTCCGTAACCGACTGTGGCCGGCGTCAGTACGGGTGCGGAGGCAAAATCCGACGTCAAGGTTCTCAGCAGTGCCACTCCCGTTGGTGTTGCCAACTCACATCGGGGCCCATCAGAGTAAATCGGAATGCCTTTGGCCAGTGCGGCGACCGCCGGACCTGGCACCGGCAGCAGTCCGTGAGCTGTCTGAATCGTGCCGGCTCCCACATTGACGGCGGATGCCGTCACTCGTGTGACCTGTAAGAGATGGCAGCCGAGAATGCTACCGACCACGTCGATGAACGAATCAATCACACCCACTTCATGAAAATGGACATCCTGCGCCGCCACTCGATGGGCCAAGCCTTCTGCTTCGGCCAATCGGTCGAAAACGGCGCGGCTCTGACTTTTCACCGGATCGGGCAGGGTGCTGGCGGACAGAATCCGTCGAATACGGGATAAGGTGAGGGGACGGTCAAACCCTCGCTGGATGACGACGTCCACCTTCGTGGCATGGAGCGCGCCGCGATGCACGTCGCGCTTGCGTAGGCTGTACCCCTTCAGCTTCAGGCGCGTGAGCCCGCTGACCAACTGCGTCCAAGACAAGCCGGCGCTGACGAGCGCGCCCAGGATCATGTCTCCGCTGACGCCTGAAAAACAGTCGAAATGCAGATGCCGTCCCACTCCGTCCCTCAACTCACCGAACAACAGCGGCTCATCTTACAGAAGCAGCGGGTCAACGGCAAATCGCTGGCACTGGCTCATTGACAGCCGATGATGGCTATGCTATCCCCCCATTCAATGTACGTGAAAGTGGGCACAGCGCTCGCCACAGTCGCACCTCGGATGTTTGCATGACGATGTCGACGTCGGCCGTGGCACGGTTTCAGCCAGTTCTGCGAAAAGCAGTCCCCTGGGCGGGCCTTCTCGGTCTGTGTCTTTCGATCCTTATTCCCATCGATGGCGTGGCCAAGGAGAAGCCGCCCAGACCTCCCCGTCCGGAACCGGAACTGAAGATCGTCCAATTGAACATCGCGCCGACGCCGTATACGCCGGGTAACGGTCCGCTTCGATTTGATGTAACCGTGCAACTTCCGAAAGAAATGGAAAGCGCCACACTGTTAGAAGTGACGTCGCTCATCAGCTCGCCCTCGAGGACGTCCCTTCGCTTTCTCACGCATCGCCAGTCTGTGGAGGCCTATCCGGCAGTCACTGGCGAACACGAACGACCCAAGGTATCCATTGCGTTGTTATGGGATGGGCAAGACCATCGCAATCAGCTGGCCAGCGCCGGGACCTATTCCTATGAGGTTCGAATCAAGTTACTGACGAACGGGGAAAAAGGTCCTCGCACGACGATGGTGGCTTGGCCGAAGCGGGGGACAGTGAAAGTGAAATAAAACACAGCGGGGCGTGCGAGACGCGTGAGAATCGCGGGACGGGGAAGGGCCGGCACTCGATCCGGCTCTTACCTTTCGCGCTTACCGCGCAGTTCTCGCCTGTCGAGCCTTGCGTCTAGGATATTGATTCGGTGCGCCAGGCAGCCGGCCCCGAATCCGTTGTCGATGTTCATCACACCGACGCCGGCGGCACAAGAATTCAGCATCGTCAGCAACGCAGACAACCCGCCAAAGCTTGCGCCGTATCCACGGCTGGTTGGAACCGCGATGACCGGGCACTGCACTAAGCCTCCGACGACGCTCGGCAACGCGCCGTCCATGCCCGCGACGACGATGATGACCCTGGCATCGAAGAGCCGTTCTTTTCTTCCCAGTAGCCGGTGAAGGCCTGCCACGCCGACATCGTAGAGGCGCTCGACACGGCTGCCCATGACTTCCGCCGTGACCCGGGCCTCTTCGGCCACCGGCACATCCGCCGTACCGGCCGATACGACGAGCACATGGCCCAGCGGATTCGGCGAGGGAGAATGGATCGCGACGATGCGCGCATCCGCATAATAGCGTGCCCGACGATCCAGTTTGCGGATCGCGCGTGCCATGGCCGGTTCTGCGCGGGTCGCAAGAAAGGGACCGCGCTTCTTCATGAACGATCGTGTAATGGCGATGACCTGTGCGACGGTCTTCCCCTCACAGAGGACAACTTCCGGAAATCCTTGGCGCAGGGATCGGTGATGATCGAGCGAGGCAAAGCCGAGGTCTTCAAAGGGCAGTGACCGCAGCCGCTCACGCGCCTGGGCCACGGTGACACGTCTATTGCGGACAAGAGTCAGCAACTGTTCGAGCTGTTCTGGATTCATGCGTGCCCCTTTTCCGGTTTTGCGTCGCGTTCCATCAAATCGCTGACGGCCTTCCGGCACGATTTGTGTTCAAACAGCACGGCATTGATTTCTTGGGTAATGGGCATGTCCACACCATACTGCCGGGCCAGCCCTAATGCCGCATGGGCCGTCCGTACACCCTCAGCGACCGCCTGCATTCCACCCACGATGGCCTCCAACACTTCTCCTTTGCCGAGACGAACACCGACCGAATGGTTCCGGCTGAGTGTGCCGGTGCACGTCAGCATCAGGTCACCGACACCGGAGAGTCCGTAAAACGTCCGGGGGTCCGCCCCCATCGCGGTGCCTAATCGAACGATTTCTGTCAACCCACGTGTGATCAGGGCTGCCCGCGCATTGAGCCCGAGTTCCAACCCGTCGACCACTCCGGCCGCCAGCGCCATGACGTTTTTCAATGCGCCGCCCAACTGGACGCCGACTAGGTCTGTGTCAGCGTACACGCGGAATACCGGTGACATGAATGCCTGCTGAAATCGCTGAACCAGTTGCTTGTCAGGACCGGCCAGACAGACTGCGGTCGGAAGTCCTGCGCTCAATTCGGTGGCGAAACTCGGTCCGGAGAGGGCCATGAGCCAGTTGTGCATCGATGCCGGCAGGACGTCTTCCATCACCTGAGTCATGAGCTTGGCCGTGCCTTCCTCAATCCCTTTGGTTGCACTGATCAGCGGAACTGGTTTCGAGAGGCAGCCGGCCAGCTTTTGGAGGACCGGTCTGGTGACATGCGAGGGAACCACGAAGAGGATGCCGTCGCAGGCGCTGATTGCTTCGGCAAGGGACGAGGTGGCTTTCAGGCTTGTCGGGAGGTCGATACCTTTAAGGAACATCGGATTCTGGTGAACATTGTTGATGGCATCAACCACGTCTTGTTCATACGCCCAGAGACAGACCTCCAGCCCTTTCTCAGCCAGATGTTTGGCCAGCGCCGTACCCCAGGCTCCCGCACCGATGATGCTCAGTTTCTTGACGGCCTGCATGGTGGGACGTATCACCCAGCGAGGAGAGTCGAGATGTGCCCGTTATTGACCACGCGGATTATAGGAAGCCCCTCATTCTCCTGTCAACGAAAGGAACGGCCTGCACCACATCTGTCACGCACGGCAGCGCTATTTCTGGATGCCCCGGCATTCTGAAATGGCACGCGGCTTGCCCGCACTTCACGGGATTTGAGAAATGGCTTTGTCAAAACAGCCACAAGGTCTAGCATCGAAATACAGCTTGAAACTGAGTAACCATGGGGAGTGTGAATGAATCAGATGCAAAGAGCCGTCCGATATTTCGCAAGCGCAGCGATCGTTCTGGGATTAGTCACGACCACATCTGTTTCCGCGACGAATGCTGAGACCTACATCGCCGGACAATTTGGTGTGACGTTGCCGATGGTGGACGGAGGGCTGAAGAGCATCGATGTAAATTCTTCAGTCTTACTCCCTGGCACGACGCATAGCGATTTAGAACTATCAAAGTCAGTTATGTATGGCGGCAAAGTCGGGCATTACTTTAATGCGGCTCGCTGGCTCGGGGTAGAGGCAGAAGCATTTTATACAACCCCACATATCGAGCAGCAAGTACACACGTTTCAGAATCCAGCTGTTCCGGGCGTGACACCAAGTGCAACGCTCCAAGGCGCACATTTTAGAGTTCTGACTGTGGCGCCGATCAATGTGATGTTGCGTTATCACAGAACACGGTTGCAACCTTATGTCGGGGTAGGCCCTGGAATCTTCTTCGCGCGAATTCGTGGAGAAGGCTCGACACCTGGTTCTTCAGAATCTAGTTCTGACAATGTCCGAGTTGGATTAAATGCAAAGGTGGGTCTCGAATTCTATCTCACGAGAAATCTAACCATTTTTGCAGAATGGAAGTTTAATTACGCCCGCTTCAGCTTCGGAGAAAATACTAATCTGTTTCCATTCCCCTATGGTTTCGACACGACCTATCAGATGCATCTAGTGTCAGGTGGTATCGGTTTCCACTTTTAGCCCCTACAATCCAGGGGAGAATCTAGTAAATCAATGCCGGTCCGTGTAGCCTGTCCGGCTATAGAGGGACAGGACCGATGCAAACTTGTACTGCTTGTCAGCGGCCACAGCCGGAAATCAATCGATTCTGTACGCACTGCGGCCGGCAACTGGACGAGCATGCCGAGGCAACTCCGTCCTCGCCATCCGCCCGAACCGCGCCAGGACAGTTGAACATCCATGTGCTGTACGGGATGGTGGCGGCCTTGGCGCTTGCCATCGTGTTTCCGCCGTGGGAAGCCCCACCCGAGCAACCGCCTGAATTTCTCGGCATGCATTTCATTCTCTCTCCTCCCAACCCTGATGCTGTTGTGAGCCGTATGCTGCAGACGATCGAGCTGATTACGATCACCATTGCCGGTATGTATGGCGCCTTTCTGTTTCGGAAGAAGTAACGCATCAATCGTCACCCGTCATACGTCAAGCGTAGAAAAGGAGACTGACGTTCCGATTGACGGTGGACCAATGACGAATGACGTGTCTCAATCAAGTGCCAAGGTCAGACACTTCGCCGAGCCGCCCGATTTCATGAATTCCCCAAGCGGGACGGAATGGGGTTGATATCCACGCTCCTGGAGCAGCCGTTCTGTCGTCGGACACCCTGAGGGAAGGACGACGTGCTTCCCCACGCAGACGGCGTTACAGGCAAACCGTAAGGCGTCATCCTTTGGAACAGTCAGACGGTGTTCTGCTGGCACGCGCTCGGCGATTGCCGCTTGCCCGTACCGGTCGAAGGCGGGCAGAAAATAGAGCAGTTCGCCGCCGCTCAAGGGACAGAAGCAGGTGTCGAGATGGTAAAAGCGGCCGTCGATAAGCTCAAGCGGAATGATTTCCCGATGAAGTCGCTCGCTCAGAATGGGGAAGGCGCGGATCTCCGACCGTTGGCGATAGCCGCCGAACCAACAGTCTGGAAAGCCCAAAAGGTCTCCTGCACCTTCAAAATACAACTCCTTCTCAAGTGTCACCACCTCGTACCCGTGATCACGAAACCAGCCTTCAAAGTGCGCTTCTTCCCGTTGCCGTTCAGGATAGCGAAAGTGACTGACGACCGCCGTGCGGCCGACCACGATGCCGGCATTGGCGGTGAACACTAAATCGGGAAGTCCCGCCACCGGCGCCATCCGTTCGAGTGTGACTCCTATATCTTGGACAAAGACGCGCATCAATCCATGCCACTGTTTGACGGCCTGTTCATGGTCCACCCGATTGCTCAGCCGCATCCAAGGATTGATTTCGTACTCGATTCCGAAAAAATCCGGTGGGCAGACGAGGAGCCGGCTCATGCCGGCCTCCCCAAGATCCTGGCGAGTTCCGAGAGAAAGGATGCGGCGTCCATGACCAAACCCACAGCTTGGAAACTGCCGCGGTCCGCCAGTTTGGTCGGTACGGAAGGGTTGACGTCCACGCAGACCGTCGGCACCGTGGCCGGCAGCAGATTACCGGTGGCGATCGAGTGCAGGGTCGAGGCAACCAACAAGGCCAATCCCACGCCGGGAATCGCGGCGCGCATAGCCTGCTGCGCGCGAACGGAATCGGTGATCACGCCGGGGAGGGGGCCGTCGTCACGGATGGTTCCCGCCAGCACGACGGACACTCCCTGCCGGACACAGGCTGCCATGATGCCCTGCGTCACCACTCCCGAAGCCACTGCGTTCTCAATGCTTCCGATCGCGCGAATCCGATTGATCGTTCGCAAGTGGTGCTCATGGCCGTGGGGTACCGCCCGCCCAGCGGTGAGCCCATATCCCAAGGAGGTGCCGTAGAGGTCTGCTTCCATGTCATGGGCCGCCAGCGCATTGCCGCAAAACAGGACATGTACAAAGCCTTCGTCGATCAGCCAGGCCAGCGCTTCCCGCCCGCCGGCATGGATGATGGCAGGTCCTCCCGCCAACAGGACTTTCGACTCTGCCTGCCCCTGTCTGTGCCGTTTCCGTAGGTGATGCATGCGGGCGGCAATATCGGCGATGACATGGCCATGAGGCCGCTCCGCCGAGACGTGCGATTCCATGAATCCGAACACGTCCCGCTCCAGCGGCCGTTGCAAGGGAACGACGCGCACGCCGTCGCGTCCAATCACGAGGCGATCGCCCCGACGGACTTCTCCCATCGGAATGGCCCTCGCCGTGGCCGCCCGTTCGTCCACCAGAATGCCGAGATCCATTTCGATGCGATCGACGTCGATCCACCTCCCCTTTAGTCGGACTTGGGTCGGCAAATGGGTTGTGGCATAGAACTCATCAGGCAAGATACCGTCCGCCAGGGCCGGTTCGATTCGGCAGTCGGCTTCCCGCTCGATAGAAGCTCCATGGGGCTGGATCGCTTTGAGGATGTCATCCAAGAGCGCTTTCGAGGTCGCTCGGATCACGATGCGGGCGCGTGAGGGTTCCTCTCGCGTCTTGCCGATGTGCACATCTTCCAGGTCGAAGGTGCCACCCATCATCAGGATGATGTCCAGCACCTTGGCCAGCAGCAAGGAGTCGATGATGTGCCCGCTGATAAGGACGGTTTCTTGATGGAGGCTCATAGACCAACTATCGATCTTGTGCCTCCATTCTACCACTCACGTGCTGGCAGGGCGTCGAATGGGATTCAAACTCACTATGAGTTGGTTGTATCGGTTTTCATCAGTTCTCGGAGCACACTTGTGGCGTAAGCGCCTGGGGGCAGCACAAATGACAGGGTGAGAACCGAACCGTCCAGCGACCAGTCGAGTTCCGCCAAGGGAATTCGCAACGCTCGACGTTCTCCGCGAAACCCGCAGGTCTTTGCCGCCGCGACGAGGGCGTCTTTCGTTGCCCCCGCATCCGTCATCACGGCTTCTTCGATCCGCCCCGGCTCGCCGTCGGCCCAGGATACTCGCGAGCCGAACAAAATTCCCGTCGGACTGATCTCGAAACGATCCGCGCGCGGCTGTTCTTGCTCGGCATTCTCGACGTGAAAACAGGCGCCATTGTCTGTCTTGATGGCCCAATCTCCGACAAAGACACGGTCGATCGAATCGATCCGCTGAGCCAGGATGTTGTTGAAGAGATGCGACTGGAACGTGTTGAGGTACCACATCCGCTTCGACCGGCTCAGTTGTGCCCGTTTGGCTGTGTCGGACAGCAATGCGGCGCCAATGAGATAGTTCTCGCCTTTCTTGCCTTGCCGCTGTGGGCCGAAATAATGAGGGACGCCCCGCTCTTGGAGCGTATGCAGCACCTCGGGCACGGTCGTCCGCGCATGATCGGCGATGTCGCGGATGACCAATCGGAACCGGTTGCCCGCATGATGCCCGGGCCGCAGCCGATTGCGATGGCGTCCCAGGATGTCGATGGACAGGATCCGATCATCGGTCTTCAGACGACTGAGTTGTTCGGGCGTCACGAAGTGCAGAGACAGCATTTGGGTGGTTACAGCCCGTGCGTCTTTGAGCCCCGCTGTTCCGATGCCGTGCACCTTCACCCCAACGGCAGCCGATATCATCTTCACGAGATCCGGGGTGGACAGCAACCGTTTGGTGACTGTGATGTAGAGGTGTTCCCCTTCACCACACGGCAAATAGAGCGGCCGTTCATCGACTTGAAAATCCTCAGGGACCGTGCGGATGTGGCCGCCGATTCCAGGGATGTTGCTGGTGAGAAAGGGATAGAGTGGCTGCATCATTCGGCCAGACCCGTTGACATGATAGCCCTGCGTGAAGCGAAACCGTCAACACGGTTCAGAAAAACATCCATGCTATACTTTTTCTGTCCATGGTGAAACGACCAGGCCCATCACGGGTACGGGTAGGGAAATGAGCCGACGACAAAGGATGTCATGGCCTGATCGTGTGCGATCCTGTATCGGCTCTTGCCTCAGCGAACCGCTCTATCGGGCATTCAGTTTTGTGCCTCACTGGGAATGGGGTTTGTCCGAACATGATGTCTCCGTTCTGACCCATACCCATCCCGCTCTCGCCGGGCGTCGCGCCGTCCATCTCACGGATCTGCACCTGGACCGTTATCATCCACGACATGATCGGATCGTCGAAACCGTGAGTGAATTGCACCCTGATTGGATTT
>DASUMN010000008.1:0-5953 GCA_036277675.1 Nitrospira sp.
ATGTTGACTCCGGAGAAAGCGCATCAAAAAGCTTTGTGGAGTCCCTCGATTCGTTCGCAGTGGTTCAGGCGTTTTGGGCTCAGGGATGGCTGTTTTCTGGGTCTTGTGACTGCCGGTATCCTGTGGTTCCAGGGCCCCATACTTCTCGTGCTCACCAGTTCTCAGCAGGATGAGCAGTCGCAGCATTATTCCTATATCCCGCTCATTCCGTTTCTGTGCTTCTACCTGCTGTACGCGCGGCGAAGTGCGATCTTTGCCGAAGTGAAGTGGAATCCATTGGTCGGCTCGATCCTGATGGCGATGGGCGGCGCAGTCTCGTTCATGTGGGCTGAGCCTGCAAGTGAGAGCCTGGCCAGTGTGTCACCCGCAATGCTCTCATTCGTGATGATGTGCTGGGGGGCTTTTCTTGTCTGTTATGGAGCGAAGGCCGTGCGCGCAGCCTACTTTGAGCTTGGGCTTC
This sequence comes from Nitrospira sp., assembly GCA_036277675.1. Classification (GTDB taxonomy): domain Bacteria; phylum Nitrospirota; class Nitrospiria; order Nitrospirales; family Nitrospiraceae; genus Nitrospira_D. The sequence continues at coordinate 461 of DASUMN010000008.1, forward strand.
TGGTCTTTATGGTCCCGTTTCCTTCCTTTCTTCTTGACGCCATTGTCGGGTTTTTGCAACGCAGCTCAACGGAGGCGACGCATCTCCTATTTGCCGCTCTCGGTGTCCCGGTATTTCGAGATGGCTTTGTATTCAGCCTCTCGAACTTTACGATCCACGTGGCTGAAGAATGCAGCGGGATCCGGTCCGCCCTGTCTCTCTGTATCGTCAGTCTCGTAGCCGGACATTTGGTTCTCAGATCGGGATGGGCCAAGCTCGGAATTGTCTCGATCGCTGTTCCGCTTGCAATCGTGAAGAATGCCGTTCGGATCGTCGGCTTGGCGCTGCTGGCCAACTACGTAGACCCAGCCTACATTACCGACAGCCTACTCCATCGCGGCGGAGGGATTCCGCTCTTTGCCCTCTCCTTGGTTGTGCTCTTTGCGCTAATATGGGCCTTGCGCAAAATCGAAACACGGTTCGGCTATGGTTCAGAGCCGCGTGTCACCTCCCAATAGCAGAGCCTATCGCGTATGGTGTATGGCACAGGCGGATCGCGTCTCCCGTGGGACGGACACCCTTCCTCGCACCCGCGCGTGGTGGCTGCCCGTTCGTTCAAGGGCGGGGGGCTCGTGTCAGGTTTCTCGTATTGTGTTCAATTATAAATTTGATCGCTGCTAAACATATTCCAAGCTGCGTGTAGATCATGATGTGGATGACAAGCCGGCATTCGGCTTATTGTGCGGGGACAGCATGATGTCGCCCATGTGGATAGCAATTGTATCGGGCCTTGCCGGAGTGATGGCTGCCGGCATGGCGGCGGTCCTGTTTGTCCGAAGTCGACCAGGCGCCTCGCATCGGAGTCTGGCGGGGTTGTTGGCGTTGACCGCGTGCGCGATCTTGGCCGATGGCCTCGGGTTGCTGGATGCGGCCCATGCACTATTTTGGCGGGAAATTGCCATGGCTGCCGAACTGATGCAGCCCGTGGCCTTGCTCTATACAGGGTTGGGATTTTTGAATCCGGAGGATGGAGGAAAAGATTCAAGAGCTTTTTGGCGGGCCCGCGTCGTCGGAATTGTCGGAGTCCTGTTTGCCGCCCTCACGCTGATGGGGCAGGTCTTTGTGTGGGCCGGCTCGGAAGACGGGCAACGTCTGCTCGCCCTGTCTTTGTGGGGGCAGGCCGCCTATGTCTTTGTCGCGGTCAGCATGACACTCGGGTTGGCAACATTGGAACTGGTGTTGCGAGCGAGCAGGGAACCGGTTCGCCACAGACTCAAATTGATTCTCATCGGATTGGGCGGGCTGGCCGGCTACCAGATATATGCGGCGAGCCAACTGCTGTTGTTTCGGGTTTGGCAGCCCGAGTATCTCCTCGCCTCAAGCGCGGTGGCCACGCTGTCTCTTGCGCTCATCATCTCCGGGATGATGCGAACTCGACTGCAGAAGATCTTGGTCAACGCCTATGTGTCACAACAAGCCCTGTTCGGGTCCATTACGTTCATTGTGATCGGGCTGTACCTGCTGGCGGTGGGTGCGGTGGGCGAATGGCTACGCCGGACGGATCAGCCATGGAGCGAGGGACTCAGCGTGGTCGCCGTTGCCGGCGCCCTCGTCGGACTCATCATTGCCGCGTTTTCCAAGACAGTACGGTCCTGGCTCCGGCATGTGGTGGCTCGAAACTTTTATCGATCCAAGTACGACTACCGGGCCCATTGGCTGCAGGTGACCGAAGCGTTCGAGCGGGCGGCGAATCGGGACGCGATTATGGATCGGCTGCTCGATCTGCTCATCAAGACATTTCCGACCACCTCGGTCTTGATCTGGTCGTTTCGTGAAGCCGATCAGCGGTATTGCCTGGTCCGTTCCATGACCATGGAATCGGAGCCGGTGCCCTTGGAGCTGTCTCATCCCGTGGTCAGGCAACTGGTGAAGCAGGACGAGCCGGTGTTGATCGAGGGAGACGGCAAGGGGAAACAAGTCCGAGCCGGCTCCACAGACGATCCCTTGGTTGAATTGAGTGTGGCCCTGTGTTTCCCGATTCGCACCCATGGTCGGCTGACGGCGTTTGTGGCATTGGGGGCGCCGCTCCACGGCGGAAGCTATGGAACGGATGATTGTGATCTGCTTCGCGGGATCGCGCACCACGTCGGGGTGCTCTTATCCCATGCCCGTTTAGCGGAGGAACGGCAGGCGTCGGCGGAATTGGAGGCCCTCCATCGATTCTCCTTGTTCTGTCTGCATGATCTGAAGAATCTGGCTGCCCGGTTGTCATTGGTCGCGCAGAATGCCGTGCAGCATGGGCGGGATCCGGCCTTCCAGGAATCCGCGATGAGGACGGTCACGGATACGGCAAACAAGATGACCGTGCTCATGAGCAAACTCTCACTCACGTCCGTCAAACCGGAACCGACGAGCGCGCCGGAGGCGGTGGACATGGCCAAGCTGCTCGAAGAGATCATCGCCCCAATGAGAATGGATGAGACCGTCAGGCTCTGTGTCACCGACGGGCCGGTGAAGCCGGTCATGGCGGTACGGGAGCACATGCACCAACTCCTGCTCAACGTCATGCTCAATGCCGGGCAGTCGCTGAATGGGAAAGGGGAGATCTTCGTTGGCCTGACTCAAGGAGACAGTTCTATCGTGATCACCGTGCAGGATACCGGTTGTGGCATTGCCCCGGCGAAGTTGGAGTCCTTGTTCCGTCCGTCGCAATCCAGCCGGCCCGGAGGATTGGGGATCGGGCTGTATCAGTGCAAGCAGATCGTCGAGGCCCATGGCGGGACGATCCAGATTCGGAGTGAGGAAGGAAAAGGCACACAGGTCACGATCGAACTCCCCGTGGCGCCGATTGTCGATCATGAGACGTTACACGTGAATGGTTAAACGTGAAACGCAGCATCATGACCCTTGAACTTTGCCTCTTGTCCCTTGAGCCTTACGCCTTGATCCTTGAACCTATTCCCCCGGATGAACCATGATCCCTATCCTCTTACTTGTCGACGACGACGCGGAAATTCGCGAACAGATGAAGTGGGCGCTGACGCCCGAATACCGAGTGTTGGAGGCGGCTTCCCGAGCGGCCGCCCTTGCGCATGTCCGTCAAGCGTCACCTCGATTAGTGCTGCTCGATTTGGGATTGCCTCCCGATGTCGATGGGGCCTCCGAAGGCTTGGCCATCTTGCGCGAGACGCTCCGTATGAATCCTGGAACCAAAGTCATCGTCATCACCGGCAACAGTGATCGGGCCAAAGCTGTGGCGGCCATTGAAAGCGGCGCGTACGACTTTATCGAGAAACCGGTGCAGCTCGACATGTTGAAAGTTGTGCTGCAACGGGCAGCCTATTTGGCCGGCATCGAGGAGGAGCACAAGGCGTCCAAACGCGTGATGGCAGAGGACGAGTTTGAGGGCTTGATCGGCAACAGTGCGCCGATGCGGGAGCTGTATCGGACGATACGGCAGGTCGGTCCGTCGGACGTGCCGGTCCTCATCACTGGGGAGAGTGGAACCGGAAAAGAACTGGTCGCCCGAGCAATACACCGGCAGAGCACGAGAAAAGACGGGCCGTTTATCGCAATCAATTGTGGTGCGATTCCCGAAACACTGCTGGAGAGTGAATTGTTCGGCTATGAGAAGGGAGCCTTTACTGGTGCCGTTCAACAACGAACGGGACGAATTGAGCAGGCGCAGGGTGGCACCGTGTTCCTCGATGAAATCGGCGACATTCCGCTGAGTCTGCAGGTCAAGCTGCTGCGCTTCTTGCAGGATCATGAGATTTATCGATTGGGGGGGAAGGGGACCATTACGGTCGATGCCAGGATTCTTGCCGCGACGAACGTCGACCTGAAAAAAGCGATCGCCGAGGGCCGCTTCCGTGAAGATCTGTACTATCGCCTCTGTGTCGTGACCATTCCCGTGCCGGCGCTGAATAGGCGTGGATCGGATGTGGTCGTATTGGCGCGCAGGTTCCTGGAGAAATATGCCGGGGAGCAACACAAGCCGCTGAAGGGGCTGACTCCTGAAGCGCTTGAAGCCATCACCGCGCATCAGTGGCCCGGTAATGTGCGTGAGTTGGAAAATCGGATTAAGCGGGCCGTGGTGATGGCCGAGGAGAAATTCCTCACGCCGGCCAATCTGGAGCTGAAGGCGCCGGCGTCGCCGGAGGAAGACGCGCAGTCATTGCGCGGATCTCGCGATAGCCGGGAGCGGGAGCTGGTCCGGTTGGCCATGGAAAAGGCGGACGGGAACGTGTCGAAAGCCGCAGCCGACCTTGGAATTAGCCGCCCGACGCTCTATCAGCTGTTGACCCGGTATGGACTGAAGAAAGAGAAACCCCCTCTAGGCAAGGCCTAATCCGTTTTCATTCCAGCAGACATGGCTGCAAAGTCGTAAATATTTTTTACATATAACACTTCCAGGTTATTTCCATAACATAACGAAAATAAAGGAGTAATTATAGCTATCCACCACTGACAAGAATTGTCATGGTTTTGGTGGAAATCAGTTTTACAACATCCCGCCGTTCAGATTGCTTCATTCTTCTAACAAATTGAAAAATCATACAAATGGCACACTTCTCCTGATGGCATAGATTCTGCTTATTGCTGAGGTAGGTGTTGTTAATCATAATGGGAATTACCAGGAGAAGGAGCACAATGGACACATACGGCAAGACTATCGGGCTGGGGGCGCTGATACTGCTGATGATCGGGTTAGCACCAACCGCGCCGGCCTATGCGCTCCCGGCTACGGTGAACCTGACGACATGGAATGATTCATACCTGGATCAGTCAACCGATATGGTCCAAGTGACGATCGAATATGCCGGCACTGGCCGTCATGCCACGACGACTGTGACGTTCAATTGGGTCGGGGGCGATTCAGGGATGGATGGGGGTGCGCTTGAAACCGTCGCCTGGAACAGCAACGCCAGAATACTAGACTGTGCCGACGGCTGGACGTGCGGTGGTAAGGGCATGACGGATGGGTTTGGTCGGTTCAGGAGGATGGCATCGAATGGCGAGGATGACGATGGGAGCGCCACGTTTGTCCTGAAGGGCAGAGTGAAATTTGGAGCGAATCACTTTGGGCCGAAAGGGAAAGGGCGTGCACGGTTCGCATCACTGGTCAATTATGAGGGCTGTTCCGCTTCCGTGAGCAATGCGGGCGCCCGCTTTGGCGGGAAACAGGATCAGGGATGTGCGGGAGCCGCGCAGACGATCTCTGCATTGTCAGAGAATGGAGTACCCGGCGGTGAGAGGGTGCCTGAGCCGGCATCTTTGATCCTTCTGGGGGCCGGGTTAGCAGGGGTTGGAATCTGGAGAAGGCGATCCGCGAACCGGTAAGTCTGGATTGATCGAGGGCATGGTGAGAAGGGGAGGCTGCTTGACGGCAGCCTCCTCTTTTTTCTTGAACAAGAGGACCACCCTGGAATTCACGTTGTAAGGCCATCAGGGGGGCAGTGTAAAAAAAGTTTTCCAAGGATTGTTGACATAAGTCATTGATAAATCAATTGT
>DASUMN010000009.1:0-24256 GCA_036277675.1 Nitrospira sp.
CCAGAGCCAACGAGAACCACTGCGGACCGACTGCAACAACGTACCCGTTTACAGAGCCCTCCTCAAACGGTCGCGTGAATTTCACGAGTTGCCCGCGGTGGAGAGCCGCCTGAAGTTGAGCTAATCGTTGGCTCGTCGTCATTGCAAGACCTACGTATGAGCACCTCAATCACGATAATATCGTGATTACATTGCAAATAGCGGGACGATTCTCATGACTTCCTAACGACTTGTCAAGCCAGAGGGAGAGCGATCTAGCCAATGAATTGAACGGGAACGTTTGTGTCTACCGGCGTATTTTGACGGAGAAAAGTGAGCTTGCGTATACCTGGCTACAGTCGAATTAGTTCGCTTGGACGAGGAGGACGTTGATTACCGACTGACTCCACTGGTCACCGACTCAAACATTGAACCGAAAGTACACGATGTCCGCTTCTTTGATCACATAATCCTTGCCTTCAAGACGAAAGAGTCCCTTCTCCTTTACTTTGGCCTCCGATCCGCAAGCCAGCAAATCGTCGTAATGGTAGACCTCCGCCCGGATAAATCCCCGTTCCATGTCCGAATGGATTTTGCCCGCCGCCTGAGGAGCTTTAGTATTTCTCGGAATCGGCCAGGCGCGGGATTCGATTTCGCCGGCGGTGAAGAACGTCACCAGGTCCAGTAAGCTGTAGGCTTCGCGTGTCAATCGGACAAGGCCCGATTCGGTCAAGCCCATTTCACTCAAAAAGTCAGCACGCTCGCTTTCAGGCAACGAAGACAGCTCCGCTTCAAACTGGCCGCAGATGGTGACAACGCGAGCCCCACGCTTGCCGGCAAAATCGCGCACAGCCTGGACCATGGCTTCATCCGCGTTTTTCCCTTCAGATACGTTCGCCACGAACAACACGGGTTTGGCAGCCAGCAGTTGGCACTCATCGAGAATGAGCCGTTCCTCAGGCGTGTACGAGAGATTTCCCAGCCACTCTCCCTTGTCCAACAGGCCGATCAGCCGCGTAATGAACTCGACCTCGAACGCCGCTTTCTTGTCTCCCGCCCGGACTTTTTTCTCCGTCTTTTGCTTGCGGCGGTCGAGCGTCTCCAGATCGGCGAGCATCAATTCCGTTTCGATGACGCCGATGTCGCGGAGAGGATTCACGCCACCGCTGACGTGCACCACGTCCGTTCCTTGGAAACACCGCACGACATGCAGGAGCGCATCGACTTCCCGGATGTGGCCGAGGAACTGATTACCGAGCCCCTCGCCCTTGCTGGCGCCCTCGACTAAGCCGGCGATGTCGCGGACTTCCAGCGTGCTGTAGGTGGTCTTCTTCGACTTGAAGAGGTCGGTGAGCGTGACAAGCCGCGGATCGGGCACAAGGGCAATGCCGGTGTTCGGATCGACGGTCGCGAATGGATAATTGGCCGCCAATGCCCCGCCCCCGGTCAATGCATTGAAGACCGTTGTCTTGCCGACATTTGGCAGCCCAATCATGCCGCAACAGAGTCCCATTAGTTCGCACCCTCTCCTTTGTCAGTCGCTTTCTCTCTGACATTGAACTGATTCATCGCCACGTCCAGTCCCCGATGGATCAGACATTCCAGCGCGTCGACCACCCGATCCAGACAGGGTTCCAGCGCCACGACCTCGTCACGCGTCACGGGCTCCAGCACATAGTCGGCGGAATTCTGTCCGGGCGCGGGCCGACCGATTCCAATCTTGACTCGGACGAACTGCGGCGTCCCCAGCGCCTCGATCACCGACTTGATCCCATTGTGTCCCCCATGCCCCCCGGCCAGCTTGATCCGCAACCGGCCCGGCTCCAGGTCGAGGTCGTCATGGATGACGATGAGATCATCGGCTGTGAGCTTGAATTCTCGGAGAAGGCCTTTGAGGGGAGGACCGCTGAGATTCATCCAATCCAGCGTCCCGGCAAGTTCGATCAGCTCGGATCCAAGCCGTCCGCTTCCGCGATGGGCGAGACCGTGCCGGGAGAGACGGATGGACCATCGAGCGGCGGCCCGCTCGATGGCCCACATGCCGACATTGTGGCGAGTCTGGGAATAGGCGTTTCCGGGATTGCTCAATCCGACGAGCAGACGCACTATTACTTCTTCTTTTCAGCTTCCTTCTTCTCAGCCTTGGGAGCCGCAGCTTCTTTGCCGGCGTCCTTCTTCTCGCCTGCCTTGGCTTCACCAGTCGCTGCCCCGGCTTTGGCCGGCTCCGCACCAGGCGCACCTTCACCGGCTACTTCCTTCCCCTTGGCCATGACCTCCGGCTCCAGCGCACCGGCCCCGCTCGTGAGCAAGGCCTCGAGCTTGGCGTCAGACATGGGCGCCGCCACACTGACTACCATCTGTTCGGGATCGTCCAAGAAACGTACGCCTTCGCGCGCTGCGATTTCCTTCACATGAATGCCGGCGCCGATCGCCAAGGGCGATGCATCGACTTCGATATGGTCCGGCAACGCGGACGGCAGACATTCAACGTGCAGGTCGCGCATGTTGTGGTGCAACACACCGCCTTCCTTCACCCCGACCGGAACGCTTCCGACAACCTGGATCGGCACTTTGACTCGAATGGGCTTATCCATGGACACTTCGAACAGGTCCGCATGCAGCACCGCGCCGCTGACAGGATCGACTTGATAGTCGCGCAGAAGCGCCGTGCGGTTCGGCTTGGACTTCGCTCCCGCCACGGTCAAGGCAATCAAGGCGGAGCTGCCCGCATGGGACTTTAGAATCTTGATCAACTCATCCGGATTGACGGTCAGCAACAGACACTCCCCCTGGCCATAGAGCACGGCCGGAATTTTTCCCGCACGGCGCATGGACCTGGCGGCCCCCTTGCCGGCTTGTTCTCGTACCGTCACTGCCAAATCGAACTTCATGATGCTCCTCCATCTCCCGCTTCTCGCCGCAACCCAGCAGTCAGAGGCTGGGCAACTCAGGCGAATAATGAACTGACCGACTCGTCTTCGTGAATGCGTCTGATCGCCTCTCCCAGCAGAGGCGCCACCGACAATTGCTGCAACTTGGGACAGGCCTGGTCTTTCCCGCGGAGCGGGATCGTGTTCGTCGTGACCACCTGGGCGATGCACGACTTCTGCAACCGCTCCAAGGCCGGCCCCGATAACACGGCATGGGTGCATGCCGTCCAGACTTCGCGCGCGCCTTGATCGACGCAAGCTTGCGCACCTTGCACGATCGTGCCGGCTGTATCGATCATGTCGTCCAGCAACAACACGCTCTTGCCCTTGATATCGCCGATGATATTCATGATTTGGGCTTGATTCGGCCCCTCGCGCCGCTTGTCGATAATGGCCAGGTTGGCCTGAATCCGCTTGGCGAACGCGCGGGCTCGCTCCACTCCGCCGGCGTCAGGCGAGACCACGACGAGGTCGCTGATCTTCTGTTTCTTGATGTGGTCCAACAGCACCGGCAATGCGTAGAGGTGGTCGACCGGCACATTGAAGAATCCCTGAATTTGCCCCGCATGGAGATCCATCGTCAACACGCGATCCGCCCCGGCCGTTGTGATCAAATCAGCCACCAGCTTGGCGGTAATCGGCACCCGTGGCTGATCTTTCCGATCCTGGCGGGCATATCCAAAATAGGGGATAACGGCGGTAATGCGATTGGCCGACGACCGCTTGAGCGCGTCGATGATGATGAGCAACTCCATCAATGAGTCGTTCACCGGCTGGCAGCAAGATTGGACCACGAAGACGTCCGCGCCCCGGACGTTCTCGTCGATCTTGACTCGAACCTCTCCATCGCTAAAGGACGACACGGTGGCTTCACCGAGCTTCTGTCCCAGATACGCGCTGATTTCTTGCGCAAGCGCAAGATTGGCGTTCCCAGAGAAAATCTTCAATTCCCTGTTCATTGAACCTTCTTGAATCGTCCGAATCGACGGCAATAAATGGAGTACGTTCGTGGTTCTTCTTCGGTGAGCGCCGGCAGAGCGCACGGGTCCACGCTCTACTCTCTCACTACACGCACAAAGGAAGGGAACCGACCGTGGACTGTATCGGAAATCTCCCGTGCCTGTCAACCAAACCCCTTGCGAGAGTGGCCCGTCAGGGATTCGCTATCAGCGGCCCGGAGGCGGTGGGCACGACGAATACCCGATACTGCGGTCTCTGCTGAAAATGAGCGTGGGCGTGCTTCACTCGCGCTTCATCACGGAACACTCCAAAGACGGTCGCGCCACTGCCTGAAAGCAGCGCCGCGTCGGCACCCTGCGTTAAGAGATCTTGCTTGATGGCCCGAAGGTCAGGATGAGCGGCAAACACCGGCGCTTCGAAGTCATTCTCGACAGCTTGCACAATCTGCTCCCAAGAGAATTCACATTCCCGGTCCAGAGCAGCCTGTTGATCGGATAGGGCAGGCACATGAGCACGCGTGGAGGAAAGTTCCTGATAGGCCCATTTGGTTTCTACGGAAAATCCGGGATTGACGAGCACAATCCACCGGCTCCCTTTTATTCGGACTGGGCTGACATATTCGCCTCGGCCCGTTACCACGGCGGACGGGGCAAAGAAGAAGAACGGCACATCGCTCCCTAAGGCTTGGCCGACCTCGGCCATCTCCGTTGCCGACCACCCCAGGTTCAACAGCCGATTCAGCCCGATGATCGTAGCCGCGGCATCACTGCTCCCTCCACCCAACCCTGCTCCCATCGGAATTCGCTTCGTGAGGGCAATATCCAACCCAGGCGTCCGTTCGCAACGCCGGAGAACGGCGGCGGCAGCGCGAACCACAAGATTGGTCTGATCCGTACTCAGGGAAGAGGCATCGCACTGAAGTCTGATGTCGGCATGGTCCTGATTCAACCGGATGGTGATATCGTCATGCAGACCTACGGTCTGCATGACCGACCAGAGATTATGGAAGCCATCGGCACGGCGGTCGAGCACACGAAGGATCAAATTGGTTTTGGCGGGAGCGCGAACGGTGATCGCCGCGACAGGTGGAATAGGACCCGATGGTGCAAGGAGTTCGCGATTAGTCACGACCTCCTTTTATAGCATACTTCTCAAGTCGATACCGGAACGACCTGGTATTCAGTCGCAGCAGCCGCGCGGCTTTCTTCTTGACCCATTTCGACCGCTCCAGCGCCTTGAGCAAGAGATCTTTTTCGATTCCATTGACGAGCCCCTCGAGATCCACGCCCTCGTCTGTCAGATCGACCGGAACTCTCGCCTGCGGCTGTTGAGGCGACAGCGAACGATGCAACCATCCCTGTACATCCGTGTCGGTGACCGTCCCTCCCGTTGAGAACGCAACAACTCGTTCGATCAAGTTCTCCAATTCGCGGACGTTCCCCCGCCATTCATGCGCCAGCAGCACATGCATGGCCTCAGGACTCAACACCGAGACCGGTTTTCCGCTCTCCTTGGCAAACCTCTCAAGAAAATGGCTCACCAGTAGAGGAATATCCCCGCTGCGGAGCCGCAACGGCGGCAGCCGAATCGGAATCACGTCCAATCGATAGTAGAGATCTTCGCGGAACGAGCCGTCGGCGACCGCTTTCTCAAGATCCTTGTTCGTCGCCGCCACGATCCGCACATCGACCTTGATATCCTGACTGCCTCCCACTCGGCGAAATTCACGTTCCTGAATCACCCGCAAGAGTTTCACTTGGATCGTCGGTGTCGTATCGCCGATCTCATCCAGAAAAATAGTGCCGCCGTTCGCCACTTCAAACAAGCCGGCCTTATTCGAGATGGCGCCGGTAAACGATCCCTTCATATGGCCGAACAGCTCGCTTTCCAGCAGCGTTTCAGGCACGGCACTGCAATTGACGGCCACAAACGGCATGGGACTCCTGGCGCTGTTGTAATGGATCGCCCGAGCCACCAATTCTTTCCCGGTTCCGCTTTCGCCGCAAATCAGCACATTGCTTTTCGAGTCGGCCACCTTCCGAACGATTTCGAACACCTTCTGCATGACGTCGCTTTGGCCGACCAATTGGGCAAACGATGACTGGCTCGCCATTTCCCGTTTGAGGAGGATGTTCTCGGTCGTCAAGCGCCGCTTTTCGAGCGCGTTGCGGATTATCAGCTGCACCTCATCGACTTGGAACGGTTTGGTCAGATAATCGTATGCGCCCTGTTTCATCGCTTCCACAGCGGAATCGGCGCTGGCGAACGCCGTGATCACCAACACGACCGTTTCCGGCGAGGCCGACTTCACCGCTTTGAGCACGTCCATGCCGCCGACTTTCGGCATTCGCAAATCGGTGATGACCAGATCGAAAATTTCCTTCTGCACCAGCTCGACGGCTGCTTCGCCGTCGGCCACACTGGTGACCTCATATCCGGTTCGTTTGAGCATGATGCTCAACACATCCCGCAAACTCGGTTCGTCGTCGACGACTAAAATCTTTTCCACGGTTCCCTACCTTCGTGCCACAGCCGTACCCCGGCATCCGCCGAACGCGGCAGGCACACGACAAATTGCGACCCTTCCCCCTCCCGACTGTCTACCTTGATCCAGCCTCCATGCAAATCGACGATCCGATGCACGGCCGCCAAGCCCAACCCCGACCCATGCGTTTTCGTGGTGAAGAAGGGCAAGAAAATCTTATCCAGATTCTGTTTGGGAATACCTTCTCCGGCATCTCTGAACATGACTTCGGCCACGTTGACCTTGCGCCCACCGGCATCGATCTCCCGCGGCCTGGTCACGATTTCAAGCTGACCTCCATGTGGCATCGCATCGAAGGCATTGATCGCCAGATTCCAAAAGACTTGCTTCATTTGGTTGTGATCGACCTGCCCCAGTAATGCGTCAGCGGCCAGCGAGGTCACAATCGTGATATTCGGCCTGGTCCGTGCTTCATGTTCCACCAGATCAAGAGTCTCGGCAAGGACTTTGTTCAAATCGGACTCGGCCAAATTCAACGCCGGCGGTCGAGCGTACTGGAGGAATTCCGTGATGATGGTATCCAGCCTGGCTGCTTCCCGAATGGCGATGTCCATGAGACGCCGATTGGTATCGTCAGTTTCAAGGTCTCCACGCAGCATTTGCATAGCCCCCGCGAGGGCCCCCAACGGATTTCGAATCTCATGTGCCATGCCCGCCGACATTTCCCCAAGGCTGGCCAACCATTCTTTTCGTTTCATTTCCTCTTCGAGGTCCCGAAGTCGGGTCAGATCCTTGAACACCCCGACCAATCCGGTCTCTTGTCCCTGCTCGTGCAGGGGCGCCAAGGTCATCCCCAGAATCAAGCGATTGCCGTCGGCTTTTTTGCACTCGACCTCGAACCGCAAGTTGGCAGGCACCGCTCCCAGATGCTCGTCTGCTTCTTGTCCTGGGTGCCAGTTGAACACGTCCCGCCATGGCCGCCCGTGAACTTGCTCACTGTTGTAGCCGGTTGCCTCTTGCGCCGCGGGGTTAAATGACGTAATGCATCCGCGCGCGTCTGCCGTAAACACGCCGCTGCTGATGCTGTGGACGATATTTTCATGGAAGGCCGTAAGACGGCTCAGCCCCTGTTCTTTTTCACGTAGCGACTCATCCACATGCTGAAGTTGATCCGCCAGGGCCCCGCTGAGAAAACCGACGACAAGAAAAGCCACGCCATAGACCCCGAAGGCCTGGAGCGATTCGGCGGCGCTGAGACGAGATTGCGGCAACCAGCCCCACGCCTCACCTAACCCATAGAGTTGAACATTGGTCAACACCCCGAACAGAATGATGCAGAGGGAGGCGGTGAGAAGCCCAACCTGACGGCGCGGCACGAGACTGGCCAGCGTGACGCTGATGACATAGAGGACGGCGAACGGGCTTTCGATGCCTCCCGTCCGGGCAATCAGCACCGTCTCGAGCAAAAAGTCGACGGTGATTTGAACCCATGAGAACTGGACGAGCGCCTCGGAACTCGAGAGTTTCCGAAGCACGCCGGCATAGAGGATCGTGGCCCCATAGGTAAAGACGATGAGCGCGTAGAAGGTTTCGACCCGTTCGCCCTTGGTAACCTGGAACGCAAGAGAGAGCCCTAACAGGAGGGTCACAACGACGACACGCAGCCCCATCAACCAGTAAATCCTGGTCTTGATATCGCCCATGCCGCTGACCTCGCCGGACCGCAAGAAGGGAAGGGGGTTACGCCATGCCGAGAAGCGCCTCCTTTCCGGATGCGACCGCTTATCCGATGGCTGACGCCATTGAGAAGATCGGTAAATACATCGCGACCACGATGAATCCTACCGTGATTCCTAAGAACACCATCATCATCGGCTCCAACAGTGTGGTCAGGTTTTTGACCGCTTCGTCGACCTCGTCTTCATAGAAGTCTGCGATCTTGCCCAACATACTGTCGAGCGCGCCCGTCGACTCGCCCACAGCGATCATGTGCGTCACCATCTTAGGGAACGTCCCGCTTTTCGCCAAAGGGTCCGAGATCGTTTTCCCTCCGCTGATGCTGACCTTAGCGTCGAGCAACGCGCCTTCCACTACTTTGTTTCCCGCCGTCTTCGCACAAATGGTCAGCGCGTCCAGCAACGGCACCCCGCTGGATAACAACGTCCCAAGCGTCCTGGTAAATTTCGCGACAGCGGCCTTCCGAATCAAATCCCCAAAGATCGGCAACTTCAACAAAAATTTATCGATGGCCAATCGCCCTTGCTGCGTCCCGTAGTATTTTTTTATCCCAACCACGACTCCGATGATGAGACCAAGAATGATGTACCAGTACGATTGCGCGAAATTACTCATGTCGATCACAAGTTGTGTCGGAGCGGGGAGTCCCATCTTTCCGCCGGACATTTCCTTGAACATCTTCTCAAAGACGGGGATGACCCAGATCATAAGGACCGTGATCACAACGCCGGCGATGCCAAGGATGGCCGACGGATAGACCATGGCACTCTTGATCTGGCCCTTCAGCTTCATGGCTTTTTCGATATGCTTCGAGAGACGCCCCATAATGGTATCCAGCAATCCGCCGACCTCACCGGCATGGACCATGTTGACGTACAGATCGTCGAAGATCTTCGGATGTTTTCGGAGTGAATCAGAGAATGTCGCCCCTCCTTCGACTTGTCCTTTGATCTCGCCCACAGCCGTTCGTAATGCCGCATTCTCTGATTGCGTCGAGAGAATCTCGAGACATTGAATTAATGGCAACCCGGCATTGATCATCGTCCCAAACTGGCGTGTGAACACGACCAGATCCTTCTCCTTCACCCCGCCGCCGAACTTGAATGAAAACCCTTGCTTAGCCGCTCTTTCCTCGAGACTCGTCACGACGACGTGTTGTTTGCGCAACTGCTCGACCGCTTCATCGCGCGACTTGGCAACGAGCTCGCCTCTTTTTACCGTTCCTGATTTACTGCGTCCGACATAGGCAAACGTGGCCATAGATCTCGTCCTGTTGTGGCTCGTCGAGCCGGTTGTGAGAGAGAATCCTGACGACGAATCGAGTCTACTGGGGGGTCAAAAACCTGTCAAAATAATTGCACTATTTCCCCGGAGGCCGTTCGGCTCTCGGCGAGATGCGAGATCGTCAGGCAGGTGGAAGCGATGTATTGGTATGACGATAGCCACGATAGATGTAGTGGAACCCGGACGTCAGAGTAAATCCGACCATTGCCGCCACGAGAGGGGTCAGCATGGAGAGGCTGAGGCCGAGCCAGGTCAAGAAGACAACCAGGAGCACATAGGTCAATTGCAACAGTGTGGTCCCCTTGCCCCAGAACGTCGGGGTCATATCGAGCTGAGTCCCCGTGACATGCGCAAGTGCGGTCCCCAATAGGAGAATGACGTCCCGGCTCACCACCAAAATAACCAGCCACGAAGGCACAAGATGCAACATCGACAGCGAGAGAAAGGCCGACGTCAGGAGGAGTTTGTCCGCCAGTGGATCTAGGAGCATGCCCAGTCTAGTCTGCTGATTCCATCGGCGCGCGAGAAGACCGTCGATCGCATCAGTCAGTCCGGCCACGACCAACACCAACAACGCCAAACCGTAGGCCCTATAGGCCATACATTCGATGAAGACGGGAACCAGCAGGATACGGAGCAGCGTCAGACTGTTGGGAATATTCATGGATAAGCTATGAACGGAATCTCCGATATGGGAAGGCGCGCATCATAGTAATGGACTCTCATCTTGTCAACGCGGTTGCAGTCACCGAACAGCCCCCCTTATAATTATGCGCTGGCGTTGCGCCGCACAATACCAGCGCTGATAGCGATTCCGGAGGAGCACATGAGCACATTGCCGCTGATCTTCAAAAAAGAAGGACTCGTTGAAAGACACCAGATCGAGGGTATCGACCCCAGCGACCGCTATTTCAACCGCGCCATCTTCGTGAATCGAACAGCAACCGGTTATTCCGCCAAGGTCACGTATGAAGCCCTTGCGGTCGAGAGCGGATCCCATTCCACCATCGCCGCAACGGTAAAGGAACTGGTTGAAAAACTTCAGGGGTTCGGATTCACCCGCATGCGAACGAGGGCCAATTTCAAAGGGGCGCGCTATCTGGCGGAAAAAGAAACCTGGATCGACTACAACGACCTGCCTTAGCGTTTCCCCATACATTCCTGATAGACAAGATCGTGGATCACCGGACGAAACGATCTGATCCCGTCATTGTTTCTGGTCGGGTGGACCCGATTCGAGAGCAGCACCACTTCCAACTCACACACAGGATCGATCCAGATCGAAGTCCCCGTAAATCCCAGGTGGCCGAACGATTGGCTGGAAAAGTACTGCCCCGAGGACGACGGTGACGACGGGGTATCCCATCCTAGCGCCCAACTGGACTCGGATATCCCCACGTGCCGTGACGAGAACTCCCGCACGATGTCGGAATCAAGCATCGACGCTTTGCAGTGATATCCCGCGAGCCAAGCACCTGTGACGGCCAACACAGCTTCGGCGGACCCGAAGATCCCCGCATGCCCCGCCACACCGCCCAGCGCCGCTGCGTTCTCGTCATGCACCTCCCCGCATAACAGCCGCCCCCGCCATGAATCCCATTCAGTCGGTGCAATTCGACCGGTCATCGCCGATCTGTAGATTCCCAACTCTTGCCCTATGGGGAGATAGCGGAAAGGATCCGCTCTCAACGGTTGGGCGATGTGTTCAGCCACAAAACGGTCAAGAGAACTGCCGCTCAGCCGTTCGACCACGTTTCCAAGCAGCATGAATCCCAGATCGCTGTAGAGGCTCCGCTCCCCCCTCTTGTAGATCAGCGCTTCCTGTTTCATCAACTGTAGGAATTGGCGAGCGGCATTCGCCCTGCCGTCTGATGATGCGGGCAGCACTGCGTCCGGGCAGAGTTGCTCATAGAACGCCCGCCACCCTGGAAGACCGGCGCTATGGGTTAACAGATCCCGAATTGTCGCAGGCCCGACCGGCGCCTCTTCCAATTCCGGCAACACTGAATCAATGCGATCATCGAGCCGGCATTGCCCCCGTTGGACCAGCAACACAAGCGCCGTCACGGTCGCCAACGGCTTCGTCAGTGAGGCCAAGTCATAGATGGTCGTGGATGTGACGGGAGCACTGGGGGAATTAGAAGAAAGGCGACCGGCCGGTATCACCCAGCAACGGTCTCCTCCTTGTCGAACGGCTAGTACAGCGCCGGGAAAGATTCCGTCGGCAACGGCCCGATTCAGCGCCGCGTGGAGTGACGGAGGTGCCATCGTATTTGCCGCGTGCTCGGCTGGATACTGTCCCGCGCACGAGAGGAACCGCTCGCGGATAATCAGCGGGCTGGGCTCGACTCGCCCTGCATCTTCTCTTCCGGAAGCACGCCGCTGTCTTGATATGCCTCACCGGCTTCGACATCCAGCATACGCTCGAACGTGTGGAGGGTCGCTCGCATTCGTTCCACCATCAGCAACCGCTGCTTTTTCAGCATCGAGAGATCCCGTTGTGTCTCGGCCAGCTCAACCCGCGCCTGCCGGAACAATTCTCCGGCCTTCAATTCCGCTTCCTTGGTGATCAGCTCGGCATCGCGTTGGGCGCTTCGTTTGACGTCGTCAGCCAGCGACTGTGCCGAGACCAGGGTATTCGACAACGTCATTTCGGTCCGTTTCAATTCCCCCACCTGCTGCTCGAGCGAGACGATGCGCTCACGCAATCCCGCATTGTCGCGGTTCAAGGATTCCACGGTTTGCGCCACTTCTTCAAGAAACCGGTTGACCTCGTCCCGATCATACCCTCGCAGCTTGACTTGAAAGACCATCTGTTGAATGTCGAGTGGCGTGATTTTCATGGCACCCCCCCGTTGAATTGGATCAATTCATCCGCAGCGCCCAGTCCTTGAGCGATTGTACCACCGCGATCTGCAAGAATGTAATCGCCACAATCGCGACCAGCGGCGACAAATCCACACCCATTCGCCAGCCAAGCCGCTGCCGGATCGGCGAGAGAACCGGCTCTGTCACCCGATTCAGAAACTGCACGATCGGATTCCATGGATCAGGATTGACCCAGGAAATCAGCGCCCGTGCAATGATGATCCAGGTATAGAACGTCAGGGCATAATCGAGCACGGTGGCAAATCCTAAGAGAACATTACCCATCACAAACATCAGCGCCCCAATTCCTGCGACCGTTTTGTCGCCGCCTCGACGGCATCGATCAGCGTCGCCCGCAACCCACCCTGTTCCAAACGGTGCAGGCCGGCAATTGTCGTCCCCCCCGGAGACGCCACTTGATCCTTGAGCCGAGCCGGATGTTGCCCGGTCTCCAAGACCATCTGCGCGGCACCCAGGACAGTCTGCGCGGCAAGCACTTCTGCAATGGCTCGTGGCACCCCCATTTTTACCCCGCCGTCGGCCAGGGCCTCAATGGCGAGAAATACATACGCCGGCCCGCTTCCACTGAGGCCGGTCACAGCATCCATCAACCGTTCTTCGACCGGCACAACCTTGCCAACTGACTCGAAGATACCGCGCACCGAAGCCACGTCCTTCTCCTGCACGCCATCCCCAAGCGCTAACGCGGTCATCCCCTGCCGCACCATTGCGGGCGTATTTGGCATCGCCCGAACGACACGCGCCCTCGGCCCGCAGGCATCGGTGATTCGGCTGATCGGGACCCCAGCCACGATCGACACGACGAGGACCTTGGCCAACACGGCTCCGACTTCCCTCAGCACTCCGTCCAGCACCTGTGGCTTGACGGCCAACACCACAAGATCGCCCCAAGCCGCGATCTCTGAGTTCGATCCACTGGTCAGGACCCCGTATTTCGTCTTGAGAAAATCCAACCGGTCGGCCATAGGGTCGGAGACGCGAATGTGATCCGGGTGACACAGCTTGGCAGCCAGCATCCCGCCGATCAGCGCTTCAGCCATCCGTCCACCACCCACGAATGCCACCTTTTGCGCGAGCAATGGGCTAGACATGGCGTGCTCCAAAAATAGCTGACCCGATACGGACCAGCGTGGCCCCTTCTTCCACGGCCACGGCGTAATCGTTCGACATCCCCATCGACAATTCGTCCATCCTGACGCCAGGGATTGATTCCGCTGCAATCGCCTTCGCCAATTCACGGATCTGGATAAAATAGGGTCTGGCGGACTCAGCCTCAGCCGTTGGTGGGGGAATTGCCATTAATCCTTTGATGCGGAGATGAGTCAGCGGGGCCATCGCCGCAACCAGCTGTACCAGACCATCAGGACGAAAACCTGCCTTCGTCGACTCTCCTCCGACATTCACCTCAAGAAGAACGTCTTGTACGAGCCCTGCCTCTCCAGCACGCCGATCGATCTCGTGTGCCAATTCCACACTATCGACCGAATGGATCAGATCGAACAGGCCGACAATCGAGCGAACCTTCCGCCGCTGCAGCTGTCCAATAAAATGCCACCGGACTTGGGTCTGCGCAAGCGCTTCGATCTTCGGAAGCGCCTCCTGCACACGGTTTTCTCCAAGAATCGACAGCCCTGCATCCATCCCCTCTCGAATATGCTCAACAGACACGGTTTTCGTCGCCGCCACCAGGCGAACACAGCGGGGATCACGTCCTGACTTTTCCGCCGACGCGCGGACGTTCGAGAGAATGCCTCGAACTCGATCGGCAATCGATTCTCCTGTGATCACATCCATCCTGCGTATCGACTCTCATCGTCCTGGTCGCCCGAACTGGCAAACCGCCTCTATTCTAGCGGAAGGGCTGAGCAATTGGCAGAGGCACGGCATCTCTCCTAAAGAGGAGCAAGACCAATCGCGCTGACCATCGTACCGATGACTTTTCCCTCGCGCCGGTAAGAAAAGAACAAGTCTTCATGACAGATCGTGCACAGGTTGACACAGGTGATGGAGTCCGCACGTATGCCGGCACTCCGCGCCTGTTCCCTAATAAGCATCTTCAGATCGAGATGGGCCTTGCCACCTCGTTGTCCCCGCACCACCCTTTGGTAATTGGGACAGGCCTCAGGCAGTCTGTCCAACACCGTCTGGTCCACTTCATAACAGCACACGCCTGCCGATGGACCGATGCTGACCTGCACATCGTCCGGCACCGTACCGAATCGTGCCCCCATCACTGAAATAGTCTTCCCCACAATGCCCGCCATCGCTCCGCGCCATCCGGCATGCACAGCGGCGACGATCTTCCGCTTGGGGTCGTGCATTAAAACAGGAACACAGTCCGCCGTCCTCACCGCCACCATGATGCCTCGTTGATCGGTGACCAAGGCATCCCAGCCGCCGGAAAACCGATCTGACGACGTCAGGGCACGATCCACCACAAGCGCATCGGTTCCATGTACCTGCTTCACGGAGAGCATCCAGGACGATCGCGCGGCCCCTTCGAGCTCCTGGGCCGGAGCAGGAGCTCCGACTTCATACGCAAGCTGAGCGGCATGCCGGCGCGTCCCAAAGAAGTGGCGCAGGCCGCTTCTCGGGTGTGCAAAGGCCGGAACGGTAATGACCGAATCACTCGTCATAGGAATACCCATCGAACATGTGTGCGCATGATGTCAACGGATCGACCGCTTAATCCGCCTGCTTACGAAGAAACGTCGGCACATCCCATTCATCGTCCGCTGCGAGAGCCGCCCGATCAATGGACACCCGGACATCGTTCATCCGCCGCAAGAACGTCGGGCGGTCGAGATCCTGCGCCGGACGATCGACGGATCCAGCCGCACTCACCCCGGCCAACACCGGCTGGGCCGTTTTCGGTGCCCGGACTGCTGCGCGTTCCGCTCCCACTGCCGCTGCAACATCGACTTCCGCCTCGAAACCGGTCGCGATGACGGTAATAACCAGATCCTCCCCCAAATCGGGATTGATGACTTGACCAACGATAATATTGGCTTCGGAATCGGCCGTCTGCTGAATGATCGACGCAGCTTCCTCGACCTCGTGAAGCGACATACTTGTTCCACCGGTAATATTGAGAAGCACTCCACGCGCCCCTTCTACACTGCCTTCCTCGAGTAGTGGGCTGCAGATGGCTTTTTGGGCGGCATCGATCGCCCGATTCGGCCCGCGTGATACTCCCATGCCCATCACGGCTCGTCCGGTATGGGACATCACGGTCCGCACGTCGGCAAAGTCGACATTGACATGCCCTGTTGTCGTGATGACATCAGCGATGCCTTGGATGGCTTGCCGCAAGACATCGTCTGCGACTTTGAACGCCTCCAAGAGCGGCGTCGATTTATCGACAATCCCCAGTAATCGTTGATTCGGAATCACCAACAGCGTATCGACGTGGCGACGCAGATCGCGGATACCTTCCTCCGCATGCTTGTGCCGCCGTTGCCCTTCATATTGAAACGGCTTCGTCACCACACCTACCGTGAGAATCCCCATTTCGCGGGCAATGCTGGCGACGATCGGCGCGGCACCGGTGCCGGTCCCCCCGCCCATTCCCGCCGTGACAAACACCATATCCGCTCCTTCGAGACACTCCTTAATATGGTCTCGGCTCTCCATCGCCGCTTCCTTGCCGATTTCCGGCTTGGCTCCCGCACCCAACCCCCGCGTTCGCTCCGGCCCCAGCTGAATCTTGTACGGTGCCAGAGACCGGTCAAGCGCCTGGAGATCCGTGTTGCCGGCAATAAAATCGACGCGAGCCAAGCCGGACGTGATCATCGTGTTGACCGCGTTGCATCCGCCTCCGCCGATGCCGATCACCTTGATACGGACCGGTGACAGCACATCTTCCTTGAATGAAAACATCAAGACACCTCCTCACCTCTCCCCGTGTGACAACGTCGTCGCACACAAGGGTTCTGAGTTAAAAGACCTCGAACACTCGCTTCGTCCATCCCATCATTTTGGCCCAAGCGCCTCCACTGTGAAGTCCCGCTGTCTCCAATTCATCGGCATGCCGACGGGCCTGCAGCAACAACCCAACCCCCGTCGCATAACTGGGGTGACCGACAACGTCCCGAAGCCCTCCGATCCCGGAAGGCACGCCCCGTCGAGCCGGCAGGTTCAACACTCGTTCGGCCGCGTCCGGCATGCCTTCCAGGAGTGACGTACCGCCGGTGATCACCGCACCGGCGCCCAGCATGCCCTCATAGCCCGCGCGTGCAATCTCCCGCCGAACCAGCTCAAACATCTCTTCGACGCGTGGTTCGAGAATCTCGGCGATGTCTCGCCGTGAAAAGGTTCGGGCCGGACGGTCGCCAACCGACGGCACTTCGACGACGTGATGTCCGGTAACCAGTTCGGTTCGTGCCACACCATGCTGCGTCTTGATTTTTTCGGCTTCAGTTTGAGAGGTGAGCAGACCGATTGCCAGATCCTTCGTGAGGTTCTGTCCCCCGATCGGAAGCACGGCCGAATGCCGAATACTGCCGTCAAGGAAAATGGCGAGATCGGTGGTCCCACCGCCCAGGTCGATCATGGCCACTCCCAATTCACGCTCTTCCTGGCTCAGCACCGCTTCACTGGACGCAAGCGGCTGGAGGATGATATCCACGACGTCGAGCCCCGCCCGATTGACGCTCTTGATGATGTTTTGCGCGGATGTCACGGCGCCCGTGATTACATGTACATTCACTTCGAGGCGGTTCCCCGACAGACCCAACGGTTCGCGCACACCTTCCTGCCCGTCCACCATGAACTCTCTGGGCAACACATGCAGAATCCGGCGTTCGTGTGGAATCACCGCCAGTGTGCGCGCGCTTTCGATCGCCCGATGAATGTCTTCGCGCGTGACCTCGGCGCGCTTCAATGCGACGACCCCTTTGCAGTTCTCGGCGGAGATATGACTGCCGGCGATGCCGGTATAGACTGAGTTGATCTGCACCGCCGCCATCAACTCCGCTTCTTCGACGGCCTTCTTGATCGATTCGACCGTGCTTTCGATATCGACAACGACGCCTTTGCGCAGTCCCCGGGAAGGGCTCGATCCGACTCCAATCACGTTCAACGCTCCCGTGTCGGTTACTTCGGAGACAATCGTGCAAATCTTGGTCGTCCCGATGTCGAGTCCGACAAGGATATGTTCTCGTTTCGGCATTGCCCTCACCCCCTTTCCCGTACCACGACGCGGTTTTCGTACCGAAGGTCCACGTCACTGGCTCCATCGCCGGCTCCGTCGAAGTTCAGTGTTCTCATGGCCGGGACAATCTGCTGAAATCGTTGCCACTGATCGCCGAGACCGTCCTCGCCGAAGTGGAACTGCACGCCTCGGACGGAGACGACGAGATTTTCAGAATCAGCGGCGTTCACATGCAGACGCCCCTCATAGGCCAGCCCCATGAGTCGTGCCAACTCGACGCCGGCTACAACCGCCTGCCGCGCTGCCCCGTCGCCCCGCAGTAACTTTTTTGGATCGATGCCCGTCACCATCGGCAACGAGCCATCATCTGAATGACCTAACCGAACAAGCACATGGCCCTCTTTATCACCAAGAAAATTCTCTCCACCCGCCCGAACGACCACCGCAGGCTTTCGCTCGACCACTGCGATGCGCACTTCATGCAACGGCACGCGCTCGACGACTGCCTCTTTAATCCACGGATGGGCTTCTACCCGCGCCTTGACGGCGGACGTGAGGACATGATGAATCGGCATGCCGGGCTTCACCCCGGCCAGATCGAGGATCTCCTTGCGATCGACACGATGCAAACCATCCACGGTCACCGTGTGAATCTCGAGCAACTGTCGAAGGAACGGCCCGGCCTGTTGCACGCCCACGGTCCCTGCCCACACCATCGCTCCCACAAAGGCCATTGCCCCTCCCCACCGGATAACGCTCTTCCATCCGGCCATTTTCCGGGCCCGCTTGATTTCCGTCTCCTGCCCCATGCGCAATCCCTTCCACTGATTCTTTCGCGGTTCTACGGTGGCAGGGACGCGTGGGCGCTTCCGAAACAGCCCCATCATGCCAGCTCCTTTTTCGCCGCCTGTGGAATCCGCTCGGCACGAGCGAGTGCCGACTGGAGAATCCGCACGACCAGCTGGTCGTAATTGATCCCGGCCTGTGCCGCCGCCATCGGCAGCAAGCTCGTTTCAGTCATGCCCGGCACGGTATTGATTTCCAGTACGTAGGGCCGGCCCTTCGGCGTGATTCGAAAATCGACGCGGGCGGCGCCTTCACAGCCCAGCACTTGAAATGTCCGGCGGGCCAGTTCCCCGATCTGCGTGATGATCTTGGCCGGCAACGGCGCGGGGCAGAGATAGCGGGTCTTCCCCTTCTGATACTTGGCTGAGAAATCGTAAAACCCGTCAGGCGCAACAATTTCGACGGGTGGCAACACGCTCAATGCACCGTCCGATCGCCCTAAAATACCCACCGTCACTTCATGCCCTGGGATAAAGGCCTCGACCATGGCGTCCGGATCGTACCGATGCGCCAGCGCCAACGCCCCCTTCCACTGGCTTGGCCAGCGCACGATCGTGACCCCAATCGTCGAACCCTGGGAAGCCGGTTTCACAACCACCGGCAAGGTCAGCTTTGCCGCCTTGAGCACCTTCGCCAACGACGGCGCATGGCCGCGCTGAATCACAGTGCCCGGCGGAACCGGGATCGCATGCGCGGCCAGCAACGTTTTTGTCACCACCTTGTGCATACCAACGGCACTCGCCTGGATGCCTGACCCCGTATAGGGCATGCCGATTGTCTCAAGAAAGCCTTGGATCGATCCGTCTTCACCGCCCGGCCCATGCAACGAAAGAAAAGCGATGGCAACCTCATGGTCTTTCAAGTCCTGCGGCAGACGGTCGGTTACATCAATCGCGACGGCGTCGTATCCGCCACGGAGCAACGACTGGTGCACCGCCTGTCCTGTGCGGAGCGAGACCTCGCGTTCTGAGGACTTCCCCCCCATCAGCACACCGATCCGCTCGTCGGTGACCCGTGTTCCTCGTCCCATGGTTGTCTCAGTCCGCATCACGCTTGCCCCACTACTTTCAGCTCCAGGTCCAATTTCACACCGGTCTTCCGGACCACGTGCGCGCGGACTTTTCTAATGAGCGCGAGCACGTCCTTGGCGGTGGCATGGCCTTGGTTCACGATAAAATTGGCGTGCTTCCGTGATACTTCCGCATCGCCGACATGCACCCCTTTGAGTCCCGCCGCTTCGACAACCCGACCCGCCGAATCATTCGGGGGGTTCCTGAATACACACCCAGCGCTCGGCATTGTGAGCGGTTGGGTATCCCGGCGATAGCGCAAATAGTCTTTCACGACCCTCTCAATGTCCGACCGGACGCCCGGCTTGAGCTGGAGCCAGACTCCCGCCACAACTCCCGCCGGAAGTTCTGCCCGCCTATAGCCGAAAACAATGTCCTGCGCGGGGCAATCAAGCACCGTGCCGGTCGGGGTGACGATGCGAACCGCCTTGACCGAATCTTTCATCTCTCCCAGCCTGGTGCCGGCATTCATCACCACACACCCCGCCACAGTTCCTGGAATGCCTGCCGCCCATTCCAGCCCCGCCAGTGACCGGCGGATGGCATAGCCGATGAGGGTCGGCATCCCGACACCGCCTTCGGCATAGAGCACCGATCCAGGCTCTTCCTTGATAGACCGCAACTGTGCCAGGCTGACCACCACCCCTCGGATGCCTTTGTCACGGACGAGGACATTTGTTCCGCCCAGCACGAACATCGGAAGTTTCCGCGCAGAGGCCTGTGCAACCAAATGAGCGAGGTCCTCCACATCGACCGGCTCCACCAGCACGTCGGCGGGACCGCCGATTCGAAACGACGTGTAGTCTGCGAGCGGCGCATGGAAGCGAACCGCCCCCCTGAGACCAGCCATAGCCTCCTGCAATCTGTACTGGCTCGTCGCCCCACGTGTCCTCGCATGCCTGATTTGCCGTTCGCGCATGGGTTACGACGACGGCGCCAGCCGGTCCAGAATCCCATTCCCCGCCTTCCAGATATCCCCTGCGCCCAACGTCACCACCAAATCGCCGGGTTTCAAATGCGGTAGCACCTGATCCGGCATCATTTCCTTCTGTTCGATAAACGTCACCGCTGGATGGCCGGCTGCTTTGATCATCTCCACGAGCTTGGCACCCGATACACCCGATATGGGAGGCTCTCCCGCCGCGTAGACTTCCGTCACGAATAGGTGATCGGCTTGATCGAAGGCGTGGGCAAAGTCTTCGAGGCAATCCCTGGTGCGGGTATACCGATGAGGTTGGAAGAGGACGACCAATCGCCGTTCCCAACCCTGCTTGGCGGCCGCCAGCGTCGCTTTGACTTCCGTGGGGTGATGGCCATAGTCGTCGACAACCATGATGCCCCCGGCTTCGCCGCGAAGATGGAATCGCCGTTCAACGCCGGTAAAGGCGGCCAAGCCCTTGCGGATGAGATCGACGGGAATCTCCAACTCGATCCCGATCGCGATCGCCACCAGCGCATTCGAGACATTGTGAACGCCGGGAACTGCGAGTCGAAACGGGCCGAGATTTTTCCCCCGGAAATAGGTGCGGAATTCCGCGCCCCATTGCCTAAGGCTGATGTCCGTCGCCTTGAAATCCGGCACCACCCCGCCCCGTTCGTGCAACCCGTAGGTCTGATAGCGCTTGACGATCTTTGGAAACAGCGCGCTGAGCCGCTCATCGTCGGCACACAACACCGCCAAGCCGTAAAACGGAATCTTGTTGATGAATTCCAGGAAGCTGTCGTTGATGCGCTCCATCGACCCGTAATGATCGAGGTGCTCACGATCCAAGTTCGTCACCGCCACGATCGTCGGCGACAGGCGGAGAAACGACCCGTCGCTCTCATCCGCTTCCGCTACCAGCAAGTCACCTCGTCCGAGCCGTGCATGACTGCCCAGCGCGTTGACTTTTCCTCCGATCACCATCGTCGGGTCGAGTCCGCCCTGCGCCAGGACGTTCGCCACCATCGAGGTCGTCGTCGTCTTGCCGTGCGCCCCTGCGATCGCCACACCGAACTTGAGCCGCATCAATTCCGCGAGCATCTCGGCCCGCGGGATCACCGGGATTTGCCTGGCCTTGGCCGCCGCCACCTCAGGGTTCGTCGATGCCACAGCGGAAGAGATCACGACCACCTGCGCCTCGCCGACGTTTGACTCCTGATGGCCGATGAAAATCTTCCCACCGAGTTCCTCCAACCGCCTGGTGGTTTCCGACGCCTGCAAATCCGAGCCGGTCACCTTATATCCCATCGTCAAGAGAACCTCGGCGATCCCGCTCATGCCGGCGCCGCCGATGCCAACCAGGTGAATGTGCTGGGTCTTGCGAAACATCCCCATGCGCGTTACTCCTTGTCGTCCATACGATGCACGCCGCCCGTCTCCTTGCTCCGGGACCGCATTAGGCGCCTGCCGCTCCAACAGACCTGTCGCCGTCATGTGTCACCCCCATCAGTGCATAACATTCGCGGACGATCACCTCGCCGGCATCGATGCGCCGCATCGCCCGGCTCTTGGCGCTCATTGCCTGGAGCCGTGAGGCGTCCAGCACAATCTCGCTGATCAAGTCGCTCAGTGTCGAACCGGTCAGGTCGGCTTGAGGCAGAACCATGGCACCGCCCGCCGCTTCCATGGCCCGTGCGTTTTTCGTCTGGTGGTCGTAAATCGCCGTCGGCAGCGGAATCAGGATCGCCGGTTTTCCGCAGGCGGTCAGTTCCGCAATCGTCATGGCGCCGGCGCGTGCCACCACGAGATCGGCCGAGCGCAGGACCGTCGGCATGTCATATAAGAACGGCGCGACCTTGGCCTGTATACCCAACTTCTCATAGACCTCCTGTACCCGCCGATAATCCGCTTCACCCGTTTGATGCGTGATTACCAGATTGGGCATCCGGACCGTCAGTGCGGCCAACCCGTCCAGCACCGCACTGTTAATTGCCTTTGCCCCTTGGCTGCCGCCGAAAATCAAGAGGTGAACGCGTGATCCGTCAGACGACGTCGTCTCGTTCGGTTCGGATGACGCCAAAAACTCCCGTCGAACCGGTGTACCGACCACACGGACCTTGCTTCGGTCGAATAAATCCGCTGCCGATTCGAACGCCAGAAAAATCCGTTGCGCGAATGGCGCGACCGCTTTATTCGCCATACCGGGATAGGCGTTGGGTTCGAGTATCACCCGCGAGATCCCTCGTATCGCTGCGGCAGTCAACATGGTCGGACTCGTATAGCCCCCGACTCCAATCACCAGATCCGCCCGGCGCCCGCGGAGGATGCTGAGCGACTGCCAGAGCCCCACCGGCACAGAGAGCAACCCTTGCAGCACGGCCACAACGCCCTTCCCCATCACCGGCTTCGCCGCGATGAACAGTAGTTCGAACCCTTCATGCGCGAGTACCTTCGATTCAATTCCACGTTCGGTTCCAACGAACAAGATCTTGGTGGACGAATCCCGGCGCAGAAATTCCCGTGCCAGCGCCACAGCCGGATAGAGATGGCCTCCAGTCCCCCCGGCGGCGATCACGATCGTCATCGGCGACCCGACCCACCGCGGCCGCTCCGCCCTGACTCTTCCCGTCCCGTCTGCCGGTCTCGCGAGATGTTCAGCAAGATCCCGACCCCCACCATACAGGTAACCAGCGACGACCCGCCGTAACTGACGAAGGGCAAGGTCAATCCTTTGTTCGGCACGAGCCCTGTCACCACGGAGGCATTGATCAGCGCCTGTCCGCCGATGAGCAGGGTAATCCCCATACCGAGGTACCGCCCGAACGGCATCCGTGCCCGTGCGGCAACCTGAAACCCCCGAACGACGAACACCGCGAAGAGCAGAATGATGGCTCCCGTCCCGACGAGTCCCAGCTCTTCTCCCACTAACGCCAAAACAAAATCGGTATGCGCCTCCGGCAAAAAGAAGAGTTTTTGTTTGCCCTCGCCCAATCCCACCCCAAATGGGCCGCCGCTGCCGAACGCCAGAAACGATTGCGTGATTTGAAACCCCGTGTCCGAGGCATCCTTCCACGGGGCCAGGAACGTCATCAGCCGGTCGCGCCGATACTTGGACCCGAGGACAAGCACTAATACGACCGGCACGGCACAGAGCCCGAGGGACACCAGGTGAGAAAGTCGTGCCCCCCCCAGGAACAAGAGACTGATCGCGACACAGCCCATCACCACGACGGTTCCCAGGTCCCGCTCCAATACCACCAACCCTCCGAGTGTCCCGATCACGAGCAATGGCGGTACCAAACCACTGCCGAAGTTCGTGATCCGGTCCTCCTTCTTTGCCAAGTAGGCCGCCAGATAGATCACGGCGATCAGTTTTGCCAGTTCGGCCGGCTGGATCGAAATCGGTCCCACCCGAAGCCAGCGTCTGGCCCCGTTCGCCACAACCCCGAACGACGGTACCAATACCAGCACGAGCAGCAGGCCCATAAGGCCGAGAAGGGGAATCGCCAACCGTTTCCACCAGATGTAGTCGATGCGAGACACCAGATGCAGCAGCACAAGCCCACACGTAAGCCATATGAGTTGGCGCTTGAGAAAAAAGCCTGGGTCGTGGAATCGATTGCCCGCCACAACGGCGCTTGCACTGAACACCATCACCAGGCCGATAAGTGCCAGAATGACCGTGATTCCCAGCAGGGTATGATCCATCGCCACCCGTTTCGGCGGACGCGGGCTGGCCGGCGTCCACGGCAACGTCAGCGTTCCGGCCGATCTCCGTGACATTCTCCATCCTCAATTCGTCGAATCCATCCGTCATCGGCCCTCACATCAAGACGATGTCCGCACCGACGGGACGCGTCATCATGGCAAGCCGTTGACGAGCGCCTTGAACTGGCGCCCCCGGTCTTGGTAATCGGCGAACATGTCGAAGCTCGCGCACCCCGGTGACATGAGCACGACCTCACCTGCTGCCGCGCCGGCAGCGGCCAACTCCACCGCCTC
>DASUMN010000010.1:0-8759 GCA_036277675.1 Nitrospira sp.
CCCCTCTCTGCTGAGTGGACGTCACCGACCACGGGATCGACCAGCTGCTCTATGAACTCTACAGGTTGACTGAGGACAAACCGCCATCGTGAAAGGCGCCATAGTTGCAACTGCCCAGCCTTCGGAGGAAAATGGCCAGCATCAAGGCTGGCATGCTGCTCAGCGCGTGACTGACCCGGGACTTTAGCCCTAAGACAAGGACAACAAGGAGTCCGCACCATGGCTATGAATGATGAGCAACTGGAAGCAGCAATCATGAAACTTGACCTGGAGGCCAGGGCGCGTCTTGCGGAAAAACTCATCTTGAGTTTGGACGCTCCCTCGGATGAAGAAAATCTGCGTTTGTGGGTGGCTGAAGCCGAACGAAGGCTCAGAGACCTGCGTGAGGGTAGAGCCAAAGAGATATCTGCCGAGGAGGTGTTCCGTCGGGCGCGTCAAGCCATCTCATGAGCAAAGCAACCTTTCATGAGGCGGCGTCCGCCGAGGTCAACGAGGCGGCAAAATACTACGAAGAAAGGGTACCGGGCCTTGGCCTGTTATTTCTTGCTGCAGTCGAAGAGGCGGCCGAGAAGGTGCTGGCCAATCCTGAGGCATTTCAGCTCGTCGGCGAGGAGATTCGCCATAAGCTCATCAGGCGCTTTCCGTATAGCCTCTTGTATGTCATCGAGCCGGATCGAATTCGTGTTATTGCGGTTGCTCATCAGAAGCGCCGGCCAGGATACTGGATCTATCGGCTGTAGGGGGGACAGGCAATCCTAGTTGCGACCGTCTCCGCGTATTACTTCTGTCATGAAGGATTATCACATCAATATCTTCTACAGCGATGCCGATAAGGGCTACATTGCCGATATTCCGGACCTCGAAGCCTGTTCAGCATTTGGCAAGACGCCGGCAGAGGCGCTTAGACAGGCACAACTCGCCAAGAAAGCCTGGTTGGAAGCTGCCCGTGCCGAAGGTAAACCCATTCCTCGTCCACGCTACCGGCCTGTGATCTATCAGGCCGGCTCATAATCGCCCTGTATAGACGATTCCTTCAAGCATGAACCAACCCATTGTCGGCTATCATCAGGATGAAGAGGGACACTGGGTGGCCGATTTGGCCTGCGGCCATGGCCAGCATGTGCGGCATCAGCCACCGTTTATGAATCGGCCGTGGGTCATTACCAGCGAGGGCCGCAGCCAGCATGTGGGTACCCTGCTGAACTGCAAGAAGTGCGAAGTCCCCCCGACTATATCGTGAGATCGTAGAAGTTGAGATGAGACACGATGATGCGAATCAGTCGCTGGGGGGTTCGAAGTGTCCGGAGGGACGCTGCTGCCACGGGACGGTGGCCTGACGGGATTGTTTCACCAGGCTGCGCAAACTCATTTCAGCGGCCCGCAGTAGTTTGGGGTCGCCCGCTTGCACCAGAGTCGTCAGCAATACATACAGTGAGCGGTCCATTCGTGATCCAGCCACGATACGTTCCGTCAACGGGTCGGGACTTGTCGCATCCGGCTCTTCTTCATCCTCTCCATCATTGAACAGGCTTGCGAACGACTGGGGATTGTCAAACAGCCAGCCCGGAGGAATACGGAGCCCCGCGGCTAAGGCCTGAAGTGTCGCGGAAGAAAGATCGATCTCTTCCGATTCAATTTGCTCGAGAAGGGAGGCGGAAATGCCAGCCGATGTTGCTAATGACTCAAGGGATTGGTTCTTCGAGAGTCTCCAGGCTTGGATGAGCAGCCCAATTGACATGGCGCGATCATACAGAGAAGGGGACCCCGCTTCAATGACTTTCCCTGCACCGTTTAAATTTGTCTCGTAAAGTCAATAGGTTACGATCAACATCTCGATCTGGAAGATACCAGGCTAAATCAGTTACAATGTGTCACTGATTTTGTCAGGCCTTTGGAGTAGCGAAGGAGGGAAGGGGTCATGCTGGGAACGGATATTCGCGGGATTATGGCGGAAGAGGAAGAGGTGCAGCGCCGGCAAGAAGCGCTCAAGTCTCTGATGACGATGCGGTCCAAGAAGCTTCGGGAGTCACTGGACCAACGAATCAAACGTGCTCGAACCGGCGGTGATTGGACGATGCTTTCCAAGGCGGAGTGCGCCGATTTGCACAAGCAGGAAAAGGCGCACTTGAAGTCTCAATTGGAACAGTTGCAAACCGAGCAAGTCAGGACGAGGGGAAAGCTGACGGCTCTGAAACGAGCGAAAGCGAGAGCCCAGCGAATCCGCGCCGCGGAGGCGGAGGCAGAGCGAAGACGCCGGTAGCAGGGAATCAGTGAGCGGATCGACCTCCCTTCAGGCGTTGACGCGTCGGCATAGTGTCCTGATTCGCAAACTCCTCTACGATAAGCGCGTTCGGATGCAGGAAGGCGCCTTCATCATCGAGGGCGCCAAATTCTGCCAGGACCTCATTCAACACCATCCGCAGGCGATTCTCAGCCTCACCCTCTCGCCTCGTTATCTCGACTTGGAAGATGCGAAGACTCGTGTGGCACGGACTGCGCTGAAGACGCCTCAGTTTCGCTGCACCGATGCCGCATTTGACCGCCTCTCCGACGTTGAGGCGCCACAGGGTGTGCTGGCTGTCGTCCGGCACCCACAGTGGGACGAGCAGCGTCTCTTGGAACAGCCAAGGGGCCTTGGGGTGTTCGGAGATCGGTTGCGCGATCCGGCTAATGTGGGCACGATCATTCGGACGGCCGCGGCGCTGAATCTCACCGGACTTTGGCTGACGTCCGATTCCGCGGACCCCTTCGGTCCCAAAGTCGTGCGCGCGGCGGCCGGCGCGGTGTTGACGCTTCCAATTTTTTCGGGGGCGGATCCTCGATGCTTGATGACGCACGGGTGGTCCATGTATGCTGCTCTTGTGCCGCAACCCGGTACGGTGTCGCTCAGGAGCATCCAGGCCATTCCTCGCCGCCTCGTCATCGCAGTCGGTAATGAGGGGGAGGGACTGGCGGACAGTATCGCGGTCCTCTCCACGGTCAGATTTAGTATTCCGCTGGCCAATACTGTCGAGTCACTCAACGTCGCGGTGACGGCAGCGATCGCGGCATTCTATTTCACTGAGTTGCCGACCGACCTGAATTGAAAGCAATGGCCTATTCTGCGTATAGTTTCCGCAGGATGCGGGTTGAGGAGGAAGTCAGATTGTCTGGCTTATTCAGCTTTTCCATGAGAGGTCTGGTGCCATGAAGCCGTCGTTCGCTGTGTCGCACTGTGCGATATCGATACTGCTCTATGTCGGACTCTCGGCAGGTTTCTGTGACGCTGCAGTCGAGGCAGGGGAGAACATCTATGACTTGAATGAGATCGTTGAACTTGCCCTGGCCAAGAACCCGCTGGTGACGTTTGCAGAGGGACAGATCGAGCAGCAACGTGGTGTGCAGACCGCAGCGGGTGCCTATCCGAATCCGACCGTAGGAGGTGCCAGCGGTCATGGGGGGCTTCGTGATGCGGCCACCGGCATCGGGTCCTCGCTAGGCCGTCAATCGCTCACCGAGTACAATGTGACGGTAGGGCAACCGGTCGAATGGCCGGCGATGCGTGCGGC
The DNA here is from genome assembly GCA_036277675.1 of Nitrospira sp. Classification (GTDB taxonomy): domain Bacteria; phylum Nitrospirota; class Nitrospiria; order Nitrospirales; family Nitrospiraceae; genus Nitrospira_D. Next base: position 3,549 of record DASUMN010000010.1, read on the forward strand.
GCGGCAGCGCGTCGCCGATTTGGGTTTGGCCACGGCGAATGTTGGTTTATTGGAAACGCAATTGAATTTGCGGTCGCTGGTGAAGGTTGCATTTTACGACCTCCTGTTGGCTCAGCAGGATGCGGCGCTCGCGCGGCGCAATCTTGAGACTATCGAAGGCGTGCAGCGGATCGTCAAAGCGCGGGTCAAGTCTGGGGAAGCGCCGCAGTTCGAGGCCATCAAGGCCGAGGTCGAGGTACTCAAAGCCAGACAGCAGCTGGCAAGGGCGGATAATTTAGTTCGAGTCAACCGGGTGACTGTGGACACGTTGACCGGCGGCTCATTGGGAACCACCTACACCATTGAGGGAGATTTCAGGGGGATCCCAAAGGAGATCATGCTCGAAGGGCTGATGAACCGCATGATCAGTCAGCACCCGACGATTCAACGCTTGTTCAGGTCGGTGGAACAGTCGGACTGGAAAATCGAATTCGAACGGCAAATGCGGGTGCCGACCGTGACCGTAGGGGGCAGTTATTGGCGGGAGATGGGACGCGAAGCCTATCAGGGAGGGCTTTCTGTTCCCATGCCGCTCTGGTATCGCCGGCAGGGTGAAATCGCCTCATCCTTGGGCGCCAAACGGCGCGAAGAAGCAGAATTGCTGCGCGCCCGAAACGAGCTGGCCCGATCCGTTCATCAGCATTATCAAGATGCCCGGACCACGGCCGAACTCATTGACGTCTTCGACAAGGGACTCTTAAAGCAGGCGTCGGAGGCGCTCCGTCTCGCGCAGTTCAGCTTCCAGCAGGGGGCCTCCAGCCTCCTGGAAGTGTTCGATGCCCAGCGTGTCCAGCGGCAAATCTTGCTGGATTATGCACAAGCGCGCCACGATCTGGCAGTATCACTGGCCCGCTTGGAACAGGCGGTAGGGGGAGAGTTATGATGACGGTTTTGCAAAGCCGATGCGTGATGTTCGGGTTGATGCTCGGCTTGGCCGGGATCGAACTGGGTTGTGACGGGACCCCCAACGACGTCGCCGCCAGCAAGGCCCCGGCAGCAGCTCCGACAACCTCGGGACGCATTTCCTTATCCGCGGAAGAATCCGCCCGGATCGGACTGGTGGTGCAGCCGGCCTCCCGCAGCGATTTCCGCACGCATCGGGAGTTTCCTGGAATCGTACGGCCCAACCAACACAACATGGCGGAGATTACGACGTTGGTTCGGGGTCGGGTCGTCGAGGTCTACGGGGACTTGGGGCAAGAGGTCAAAGCCAATGCGCCGCTCGCCCTACTATATAGTAGCGAGTTGGGTCTGGCACAATCCGGCCATCTGAAGGCGCAGGCCAAACTGCACCTGGCGGAGCAGGCCTATAGCCGTGCCAAATTTTTGCTGCAAGAGCAAGTGATCGGCGAAGCCGAAGCGCAGCGGCGCCACGCCGAACTGCTCAGCATTCAGGCTGAGGCGCATGAAGCGCAGGACCGGCTGAAGCTCCTCGGTATGAATGACGAAGAATTTCGCCGGCTCGAAAGCACGAGAAAAATCCGCTCTGTGGTGACGATTGTCGCCCCCTTCGCCGGCCGCATTATCGGTCGCAAGCTGACGCGCGGCGAAGTCGTCGAGACCACCGAGAACCTGTTTATCGTGGCGGATCTTTCGCAAGTTTGGGTGCAAGCGAATATTCCGGAAAAGGACATCCCGTTTGTCCATTCTATCCATGCGACGGGAGGTACCCATGCGGATGTCCGGGTCAACGCTTATCCGGGGGAAATCTTCAAAGGCACGATCACCTATGTGGGTGATGTGCTGGACCCCTCGACCCGCACAATGCAACTGCGGTTGGAATTGCCCAACGGGGATGGGCGGTTGAAACCGGAAATGTTTGCGACAGTGCGGCTGTTTTCGGAACCGCAACCGGATCGCCTGTCCGTGCCGGAGGTGGCTTTGCAGCGCGATCACGGGAAGACCTTTGTCTTTGTGCAACAGACGGCGACCGAGTATGAACTTCGCGAAGTGCAAGTCGGAGAATCCAACGGGACCCACATCTCCATTGTCACCGGCCTCGTTGAAGGAGAGCCGGTTGTGACGGAAGGCGCGTTTGTCCTGAAGTCCGAATTGTTCAAGAAACAAGTCTGATGGTTGCGCGCCTCCTGGACATTTCTCTTCGCCAACGCATGCTGATCGTGCTGCTCGCCCTCATCATCGGGTCGGGTGGCATCTATGCGTTCAGGACCATCCCGATCGACGCGTTCCCGGACGTGACCAGCGTGCTGGTACAGGTCGTCACCAAGGCCCCGGGCCTCTCGCCGGCCGAAGTCGAGCGGCTCGTCACGTACCCGATCGAACTGCAACTGACCGGCGTCCCTTCTCTGACCGAGATGCGTTCCTTGACCAAGGTGGGCCTCTCGCTCATTACGATCGTCTTCAATGACTCCATGGACATCAATCTCGCGCGCCAGCTGGTGCTCGAACGGCTGCTCGAAGTGAAAGAGTTGCTGCCGCCTGGTGCCGACCCGATGCTGGTGCCGAACAGCACCGGGCTGGGCGAGGTCTATCAATACTACCTGGAGGGGCGTCAGGGGACCGCGAGGGATGCAGAAGAGGACCATCGGCGCTTGATCGACGAGCGCACGGTTCAGGATTGGATTATCAGGCCGCTGCTCAAAAGCACGCCGGAAGTGATCGACGTCAATTCGATGGGCGGCTACGTCAAACAGTACCAGGTGTTGGTCGAGCCCGGCATGCTGCGGAAGTATAGTCTCTCTCTGCAGGAGGTATTCGAGGCGGTGGCCCGTAACAACGCCAATGCCGGCGGTAATATTCTGGAAAAACATGCCGAGAAATACATCGTGCGGGGGCGTGGTCTGATCCATTCTCTCCAGGATATTGAACGGATCGTCGTGAAGGAAGTCGACGGGACTCCGGTATTCGTGGGTGATGTGGCACAGGTGCTCATCGACCATGCGGTCCGTCACGGCGCCACGCTGTTGAACGGCGATCGGGAAGTGGTCAGCGGCATCGTCCTCATGTTGCGAGGCGGCAACGCGCGCGACGTCGTCGAGGGCATCAAGGCTCGGATCGAGGACATTCATGCCAAACAGCTTTTGCCGGACGGGTTGCGGATCGTACCTTTTTACGACCGGATCGAGCTGATCACCGCCGCCTTGAACACGGTCTATAAAGCCTTGTTTGAAGGAGTCGTCCTGGTCGTGGTCGTGCTGGTTCTTTTCCTCGGCAACATCCGCAGCGCCTTGATTGTCGTGAGCACATTGATTCTTGGACCGCTGGCCACGTTTATTGTGATGGGCCAGACCGGGTTGACCGCCAATCTCATGTCCCTGGGCGGATTGACCATTGCCATCGGTATGATGGTGGATGGGTCGGTCGTCGTCGTGGAGAACGTCTATCGTCACCTGTCAGAACATTCCAGTGCCGGGGTGCCCAAACTGCGTCTCATTACCAACGCGGTGAAAGAAGTGGGCCAGCCGGTGGTCTTCGGCATTCTCATCATTATTTTGGTTTTCCTCCCGCTGCTCTCCCTCCATGGCATGGAAGGCAAGATGTTTAAGCCGCTGGCCTACACCATCATGATTGCCCTCCTGGTGTCCTTGGTCTTGTCGCTCACTCTGTCGCCCGTGCTCTGCTCGTTAATGCTCACACGGGGGAGCGAGGAAGACCCATGGATCGTCCGAGGGGCAAAAGGCGTGTATGCGCCGGTGCTCCGGTGGGCGCTTGGCCATCGCACCGTCGTGGTGACTATGGCGGTCGGGGCACTGATCGGCAGCCTAATGCTGATGCCATTCTTGGGGAGTGAATTCATCCCGATTCTGAACGAAGGGTCGATAGCACCGCAGACGATCCGGCTGCCGAGCGTCTCGCTCAACGCCTCGATCGACATCGAGAAGCGTATGCAGCAAGCAATCATGGAGTTCCCGGAAGTGGAAATGGTGGTGTCCAAGATCGGCCGCACGGAGCTGGGGAATGATCCGCAAGAACCGAACGAGAGCGACCCCGTCGTCCGCCTACGCCCACTAGACCAATGGACGACGGCGAAGACGATGCCGCAGCTGATGCAAAAAGTCCGCGAGCGGCTGACACAGGTTTCCGGCGCGACTTTTCTCATCAGCCAGCCGATCCAACAGCGGGTTGATGAGTTGATCTCCGGCGTGCGGACGGAAGCCACGGTTAAGTTGTTCGGCGAGGACCTGGAGATGCTTCGAGACAAGGCCGCGGAAATCGCCGGTGTGCTGGCCACCGTTCGAGGGGTCCGCGATATCAAGGTTGAGCAGTTGTTCGGACAACCCTATCTCACGATCAATGTCGATCGCGGGAAGATCGCCCGGCATGGCCTCAACGTTGCCGATGTGCGGCAGATCATCACGACGGCGATCGGCGGCCAGTCTGCGACTCGGGTGTACGAAGGACAGCAGCGGTTCGATCTGGTGGTGCGATTTCCCGAACAGTACCGGGACAGCGTAGACACCATCAGCAACATTCTCCTCACAGACGGCGCCGGAGCCCTCATACCTTTGGCGGATCTGGGCACTGTGCAGCTGGAGGAAGGGCCTGGCCGGATCAGTCGCGAGGGGCTTCAACGGTACGTCTCAATCGGTTTCAACACGCTGGGGCGTGACATCGGCAGTCTGGTAAAGGAGGCTCAGGAGAAGATCGCCACACAAGTCAATCTCCCGAGCGGTTATACCGTGACGTGGGGCGGCTCATTTGAAAACATGGAACGGGCGATGGCCAAGCTGCGCGTGATCGTGCCGATCACGATCGGGCTGATCTTCTTACTGCTGTATTCGACGTTTAATTCCATCCGCCAAGCCACGCTGATTATTCTGAATCTGCCGTTCGCGTTGATCGGGGGGATCGTCGCCCTATGGCTGACGGGAGAATATCTCAGCGTGCCGGCGTCCGTCGGGTTCATCAATTTGTTCGGCGTCGCCGTACTGAACGGCATCGTGCTGGTGTCCTATATGAACCAGCTCCGGGAGGAAGGGCACAGTCTGGACGACGCGGTCACATCGGGGGCGTTGCTCCGGCTGCGTCCCGTGCTGATGACTGCACTGGTCGCGTTACTGGGGCTGATCCCGCTGGCCTTTTCGAGTGGGATCGGATCGGAGGTGCAGCGGCCGTTGGCGATCGTCGTCATCGGAGGGCTGGTGACCTCGACGCTCTTGACGCTGGTCTTGCTGCCGGTCTTGTACCGATGGTTGGAGGGTCAATCCGACG
>DASUMN010000011.1:0-2851 GCA_036277675.1 Nitrospira sp.
TGCCCGAATCTGTCTGCGCATCAGCGACGATGGCACCGGGTTCGTACCGGTGGACGGCCAGATGCCGACCGATAGTCTGGCCCTGATCGAGTCTCGAGCGCGGAAGCTCGGAGGCATCGTACGCACGCAAGTTGAAGAAGGTCGAGGTGCCCAGCTTCTGGTCGAGTTCTCGTTGGAGCCGATACTTGTCCCTGTGTGACACAATCCAGTTCGATGTTCCATCCTCCGAGTGACACGAACAGCCGCCATGTCGGACGTGTGGATCAGTACGAGGTGATGACGATCACCTTCGCGCTTCATTCATTGACGCATCTGGCGTCGGTTGTGTATAAGGAATCTGGGTTTTCGTATCACTTCAACTTTGTGGAAATGGAGTGCTATGTCCGCACGAGAATTTCATGACGGCGCGCAAGACGGATTAGTGGCCGTCGAGCCACTTGATCCGTCGAAAATTTCCTCCTTCGACGATCTGCTCACGGCGATGGGCAAGACCGCGTTCGGCGGTCGCAAGCTGGGGGAAGCCTTCGAAGTGCTGTGGGCGATGATCCAGGATCCAGACTGCAAGGTCGTCATGACGTTGTCCGGAGCCATGACCATCGCCAAGATGGGCAAGATCGTCAGCACGATGATCGATCACGGCATGGTGCAATGCATCGTGTCCACAGGGGCGCTGATCGCCCACGGCCTGAGTGAATCCGTCGGCAAGACGCATTACCAGCATCATCCGTCGATGAGCGACGAAGAACTGTTTCGCAAGGGGTATAACCGCGTCTACGACACGCTGGAGATGGAAGCGAATCTGAATTATGTCGAGCATGTGGTGTCGCAGACGTTGAAACGGATCGACCATGACCGGCCGCTCTGCTCGGAAATCTTGACGCGCGAATTGGGGAAGACGCTGGCCGAGGAGTATGGCGGCGAGGGAATTCTGAAGAGCGCCTATCTCAAGAATGTGCCGGTGTTCATTCCCGCCTTTACCGACTCCGAAGTCGGCCTTGATGTCGGGACCTGGGCGATGGCACGGGAAATCGATCGAGCCCGTTCTCAAGCCAGTGGGAAAGGTGATCTGGCTGTCTTGACGGCGATTCATCAGTCCTGTCCGTCGTTCAATCCCTATCTCGATCTCAACAGTTATGCCGATCACGTGCTCTCGGCGAAGCGGCTGGGGATTTTTACCATTGGCGGGGGCGTGCCCAGGAATTGGGCGCAACAGGTCGGCCCCTATATCGAAATCGGCAACCTGCGCCTCGGGCTCAGCGTGAAGCCGCCTCGCTTCCACTATGGAGTCAGGGTGTGCCCCGAACCGGACTATTGGGGCGGGCTGAGCGGATGTACGTATCAGGAAGGGCTTTCGTGGGGGAAATTCGTGACCCCGAAGGACGGGGGGCAATTTGCCGAAGTGCTGAGTGATGCGACGGTCGTGTGGCCGCTCCTGATGCTGGGGTTGATGGAGCGACAACGGAAGAAGGCCGATGGGGCCGGCCATTCATGACGATGACGGGCCTGCGGGTCGTGTTACCGGTGGTCCTCTGTGGCCTCCTCTGGCCCCTGTCACTCTGGGCTGCGGACACAACTGAAACCGATGAGCGGGTCAGAGGCCGAGCGAGTGCACCGGTAACCCTGATCGAATATTCCGATTTTACATGCGGCTACTGCCTGAAATTTTTCAAGGATACCTGGCCGCGTATTCACGCCCGCTATGTCGAGACCGGGAAGGTCCGGTTCCTTTACCGGGACTATCCCCGCGCCGATCAGGGGCCCGGGATTGATGCCGCGATGGCCGCGCGCTGTGCCGGCGAACAAGGCAAGTATTGGGCGATGCATGATCGGTTGTTTGCGGAAGGCGGACGGCTTCACAGCACGGTCTATGTCGAGCACGCGGCCGCCATTGGGTTGAACCGTCCCGCGTTTGACCGCTGCGTCAAGGAGGGACGGTACACGAAGTCGATCTTCGAGGATCGGCAAGAGGCCAATCGGTGGGGATTTCGTGGCACACCGGGCTTCATCCTTGTGCGGACGAACAACGAGCCGACCGAAAAAGAGCCGGCGGTTGCGATTCCTGGGGCGTTTCCGTTCGAGATGTTTGCCGAGGAGATCGATCGATTGCTGGCCAGCTCGCCTCGCGGCGAAGCCGAGGGTGCGCCGCAGTGACACTGCGATGGGATCGCCGCTGAGTCAGTCGGCTCGGTTCGTAGTGGGTGTTGGAACATATTCATTCTGTTTGTAGGAAGGTAGGACCGTCTCATGGCGTCACAGTCATTTTGGCCCGTCTCTCATCGGGACGACGATTTTTGGGTCTGCATGTCGTGCTTGGGAGAAGTGTTTTATCGAAAAGTTCCCATGCCCGATTGCCCCTCCTGTCACGGTGTTTCGACCTATGAAGGGTTTACCCTCGAGGCGATCCGTGATTGGGGCACCGAGGACCTGATTGCCAAGGCGGTGGCGGCGCAAGAAGCGTCCGCCGCCGCTCAACCTGCCGCCGAATCCGCCGCGCCGGTCGAAGCGGCGGATTAATCACCGCTGATCCCGCGAGTGCCCCCGTGCAGGAACCGCATCCCTTTCTCGTTCATGGCCAATGGAAGCACGGCGAGCGGACCGCTCGCGTCGTCAATCCATTCACTGGGCAAACAATCGCCGACGTCGTTCAGGCCACGGAAGCCGATGTCGAGGCGGCCGTCGCATCCACGGCCAGTGCGGCGACGGCAATGGCCAAGCTCCCAGCGCATGCCCGCTACAACATGCTCCAGCAGATCGCCGCGCTCCTCTATCGGCGGCGCGATGAGCTGGCCTCGCTGATCACGGCCGAAGCCGGCAAGCCGATCGCCGATGCGAAACGGGAAGTCAGCCGGGC
>DASUMN010000012.1:0-7955 GCA_036277675.1 Nitrospira sp.
GGGAGGTGTACCGGCAAGCGGGTGAATGGCCATAGAGATGTGTAGCCTCAGTGTTCATCGACTGTCAACTCTAGAGTTTCTAGCTTTCACTCCAGTCTTTCGGTAAGATGCCTCGGAACAGTTACGTATTTTCAAGGAGATGGCGTGTCCGTCTTGCGTCGTGGTCTTGTCCTGATCCTCATCCTGGTCGTATCCGCGGTTGCCTTCCTATTTTTCTCCAAGCAGTTGACCGGCGAGGACTATCTCAAGGAATTTGTGTTGCAACAGCTTGAGGAAAGCCTCGGGCGGAAACTCGATGTGCGTCATGTCAAATTCGTGATCCTCCCCCGTCTGCGCGTGGAACTCTCCCAGGTTACGATTCACGAGCCCGATTCGGATCAGGTGTTTTTGGCCGCCAAGCGAATCGATGTCGTTGTGCGTCTCCTGCCGCTCTTGCGCAAACAACTCATCGGCAAACGGCTGCTGATTGAGGAGCCGATGCTCAACCTTCGGCGCAACGAAGCGGGTGACTGGAATCTCCCAGAAGGGTTGAAGAAGGGCGAGAGCACAGGCCGGGACACCCTGGAAACAATGGCCCGGATGTTTATGATTCGAGAGGTCACGCTCGTCAATGGCACCGTCACGGTCATTGATGCCTCCAGGACGGATGGCGTGCGTTCCCTTCCCCTTGAGCGAGTCGATGCAAAATTGCTGGTTCAGCCTAATCGCGGGATGGCCGATCTCCATCTTTCAGCCGTTCATCCAAGTGCGGCAGGCATGTCGGCGGTCTCCTTGGACGGGCGAATCAAGCAAGCGGAAAAGCCGGTGTCGCTCGCCGGCAATGCGCCACATGAAACGGTTCCGTTGTTTCAATTCGACGGCCGTCTCGACGCGTCCAATGTGGACCTGCGTGCCGCGGCGGATTTTTTCGGTGCGCGGCCGATTCCGGACCGTCTGCAAGGCCTGGTGAATCTCCAAGGCGTGGTACGAGTGATGCCTGGGGTGGCCGGGTATGACCTGGTGCTGTCCGATCTCTCGGCGCGGCTGAACGAGATGACCTTGACGGGAAAAGCCAGTCTGGCCGGGCTCATGACGCCACAACCGACGTTCGCCGTGACAATCAGCAGTTCGCTGGTGACGCTGCCGCAATTGATGCAGACGATTCCCCTGGAGTGGATCAATCCGCAGATTCAGACCTTATTGGATGACCGGAAGATCGACGGCAAGGTGCAAATGATCGACGCGACTCTGACGGGGTCCCCGGCAGCCGGTGTTCAGCTGTCGACAAGCGGAGAGTTTCGAATCCAGGAGGCTCAGGGGTTGATCGGCCAAGACCGTGTCGCCGCGAAGGACCTCGCTGCCTCCGTGTTTGTGGAGCCTGGACGCATCCGTATTACGGGCGTAACGGGAGTGTATGGCGCGATTCGATTGACGGACGGCAAGGCCGTCGTGTCATTCCTTGAGGCAGGTCCGTGGCTCGAATTGGAAGTCACGGGCACCATGGCTGGATCCCATTTGCTGGACTTTCTTGCCAAGACGATGAAGACCGAACAACTGATACGAGTACTCGCCGGAGTCCGTGATGTGGAGGGCACAGCTCAGCCGACATTCCGGCTTGTCGGGCCATTGAATCAACCCGGTGGCGTCACGTTTGCCGGCGGAACCATCGTGGCGCAATCTGTCAGCTTCAACCACACGGCATTACCGGAACGGCTCACGGGTCTGCAGGGCCGGTTTATTCTCGACAACGGCTCCACCAGATTTGAACAGGTGACCGGCCATCTTGGAGATGCCGAGGTGCAGATCCAGGGAACGTTGACCGGCGGTGAAGTCAGCCTGTTTCAGAACTTCGGCGTGCGCGCTCGTGGAGGGGCCGTGCCGATGGCGCGGCTCGCGTCGCTTCCCGCGATCGCGCCGGGCACATTCGAAGGAACGGTGAGTGCGGACGTGACGTTGTCCGGTTCAATGGCCACGCCGCATCTCCGTGGGCTGGTGGTGCTCGACGAGGCCAAGTTGGTTGTGCCGGGGCTGGGGGAAAAACCCGTCGGCGCGCCGGCTGCTCTCGAGTTCGAGGGCGAGACCGCCAAGACCGGCGGCGTGGCGATGCACCGCCTGGAAGTCGTCTTGCCTTCGCTGAGAATTCCCGTCAAGGGGCACGTGCTCATCGGCGAACGTTTCAACATCGATGCGTCGGCGGCGATTGGCGCTGTCTCGCTGTCGAGAGTGCCGGAGTGGATCTCCAAGGGCGGGCTTGAAGCCGGTAATCTGGAAATTTCACTCGACATGAAAGGGAAGGAAAAGGACTGGAACGCCTGGCGCATCACCGGGTGGCTGGCCCTCACCAACGGTTTGATGACGGTGGGAGGAGTCGAGGGTCCGCTTCAAGACATGTATGCCCGGGTGAAATTAGTGCGTAACACCGCTGAAGTGAAGCGGCTGGCGTTCAGAATCCGAGACAGCGACCTGGCGTTTGAGGGGACCGTCAGAAATTGGACGACCAGACCGGTCATCACCGGCAAGATCGAGTCGAACCAGTTGGACATAAGCCTGCTGATTCCTAAAGGGGACCGGTCGCCCATGCGGGAATTGCTCGAAACCTTGGCGGAGACCGGTCAGGTAGAGGTATCGGCCACGGCCGCGCGCAGTCATTACAAACACCTCAAGTTCGCTTCGCTGTCGGCGCGGGTGACCATGCAGGATGGCGCGCTTGACATCGATCGATTTTCCGCTGAATCGGCTCATGGCCAAGTCGCCGGTCGGCTCGTGGCCCATCTCCCTCGGAAAGAGCCGGCGGACGTGGAGGTGTCGTTCCGCGCCACGGGAGTGCCGGTCGAGGATCTCTTGCGGTTGACCAACACGCAGATACGCGGTGTGACCGGCGACATGCGGGTGGTCGGCTCCATTCGTGGCCATGGGCGCAATCCGCATGGAGTCTATCCATCGCTGAGCGGAAAAGCCGAGGTTCTGCTGCAAAACGGGCGCATCCCCAAGTCCAATGAGCGGGCGGTGTGGAAGATCATCAGTCTGTTGAATCTGCCCGCGGTGCTGCAAGGGAAAGTGGATCTTGAGAAGGAGGGGCTGCCCTACAACCGGATTTCCGGGACATTTGCGATCCAGCACGGCTTGTTTCAGACTGAGAACGTCATCATCGACAGCCCTATCCTGAAGATCACGGCTGCCGGCAACTATGACTTGCCGACCGATCAGCTCGATCTTGTGGTGGCCGTGAGTCCGTTCGGGTCCTATTCGAAATTCCTGAAAACCATTCCGCTCTTCGGTCGTATTTTGGCCGGCGAGCGCAAGGGGTTGGCGACGGCGATGTTCGCCGTCAAGGGCGCCGTGGAAGATCCCGAAGTCACGTATATGCCGGTGAGGTCCTTTGCATCCGGCGTTTCAGGATTAGCGCAGTTGGCGGTCGATGTGCTGACAAATACATTGTCATTACCAATGGATCTCGTCACTCCTGACGAGGACGAAGACCAACACGATATTCCGCGAATCGTCTCGCCGGCCGAGCCGACGTCGACCGCGCCCTGACCATTCGCGACCATAGTCAGAGGCGCCCTGTGCCCGAATTCATAGCGGCTTGATCGTGGATAATCCCAAACCTGTGCCAGCCCATGGCTGAAGCATGGGGCCATCGTATCGATAGCCTCCTTGAACTGGGTCTGCCGCGAGCAGCAAGGGCGTATCCAGGTCTAGCACGTCGAAGCCTTTCATCCCCAGGACAAGGCTGAACGAGCAACCCATGGCGATGCGTGATTCGATCATGCCACCGATCATGAGTTTGAGTCCGGCTTTCAACGTGAACGACGCGATCTCCATGGCTTCGATCACGCCGGTTTTCATGATTTTGATATTGATATAGTCCGCGGCTTGCTGTTTCACGACGGTGCGCGCATCGGCGAGAGAGCGCACCGATTCATCGGCCGCAACGGGAATGCCGGTGGTTCGCCGAATGTGGGCCAGGCTCTCCAGATCGTCCCGTTCCACCGGTTGCTCCAGCAGCAGGAGTCTCCCACCAAAACGCCGTACACCGTCGGCGAAGGCGAGACATTCTTGACGCGAGAACCCTTGATTGCCGTCGCCGATGAATGCCACGTCGGGAAGAGCGTTGTGCACGGCTTCCACACGGCGGATATCCGTGTCCACATCCCTGCCGATCTTCATTTTGAATAGGCGAAAGCCCTTCTGGTGCCAGTGACGTGCGAGAGTCAGGGTGTCATCTGCCGTGGCAATAGGGATCGTGATATCGGTTTCCCGCGGACGCACGTCGGCTCCGTTCCAGAGCTGCCACATCGGGATGCCGGCGGCATGGCAATAAGCATCAAGGAGGGCTGTTTCCAGGCCGCAGCGTGCGGCCGGTTGTTCCAAGGCCTGTTCGGCCATCTGCTTGACCATCTGGCGGTAGTGCTGAATAGACTGCCCGACCAGCAGTGGAGCGAGCCGGGTCAGCGTGTCCAAGCAGGATGGACGGTCCTCGCCGCCCACTTCAGGAAAGGGTGCCGCTTCTCCAAATCCGCAGACACCGCTACGCAAGGTGACTCGCACGAAGACATTTTCGGCCACCGCACGGGCACCGGTGGCCACCACAAACGGGTCCGTCAGCGGAATATCGATCGGCCAAAATGTGACGTCGTTGATGCTATCGTTCTTCATGGTTGGAGCGCTGCGGGATTATCAGTGGATTCATATGGCGTAGGCAGGGTATGGTGCGTGAATTCATGTGGAGCGGCGGTCGCTGGAGCATGGTAGCCGCAACTGGCGTCCGCTGCCAGCACAAAAACGAACCGCCGGCTCGTGTGCAAGATTCGACATGCTCACCCGTCGTTCTCAACTCCGTCTCTTTCTGGGATTGCTCGTCCTGATCGGGGTGTACCTGCTCCTGCCGTTGGTGGCATCGGCTATCCTGACGATTGGACTCAACCGGTATGGGTACGAACATGTGATGGTTCAGCTCGGGTACCCCGGATTGCGGGGTATGCGGATTCCCGTCGTGTCCTTCCGCCAAGAGTTAGGCCGAGAAAAGCTGATAGTGTCACTGACGAACATCGACATCCAGTATAGTCTGCCACAGCTGCTTCATGGACGTGTTGGACGGGTGGTGCTCCCGGACGTTGCTCTCCAGGTATTGAGTACACAACCGAGAGGCGCCTCTGACGAAGAACACTCGTTCGCTGATCCCGCCGATGAGGGTGAATCGCCCTGGAGCTTGCTGACGGCGGGAGACCTTCTGCACCGGCTGCCGATTCTCCCGTTCGACGAGGTGCAATTGGATCGCGTCACGATCTTTCGTGAGCAGGCCACCGGCCCGCTGCGCAAGGTGAATGTTTCTGGTTCGCTGATGTATCGAAATGGGGAGATCGGAGGGCAGCTGTCATTCCAGGGCAGCGAGACCGCTTCGTACGGGCTCACCATTGCAGGCCATTCGGCCAGTACCTGGTCGGCGATGTTGGTGTCTCAACGACTTCAAGCCGTGCCGATTGTATCCTGGCAGTCGCAAGCCAGTCCCAACGATGCACAAATTGAGGTCACCGGACGGCTCGAAGTCAATGTTCGTGAGTTCGCGCCGTTTATCGCGTTGCTGGTCCCAATTGGTCCTGACCTGGGGAAAGTCTCTGGGCATGTGGCTGTCAGCTGGTCTGGCGTGGCTGCAACCGATGCGGTACTCACGTCGATTTGGCGCGATCCTCACACGCGGTTAGCCGGAGCCATTCACGCGCAGGTCACGTTGCCCGCTCTCAAGGGAGTGGCGAAAAATGTCACGGTGGCCTACAAGGGTTCATTTGCCGGCAATGCCGCGCAGATCGCGTGGACCTTGGATCCTGGGGTGTTGCTTGTGGCAACTATTGATGCACGTTCGCGGATGATCCCCGAATCGATCCGGCAGGTGCTCGATCGGGGAGATCAGCCGATACGGATCGACAATGCGAAACCGGTGCGGGGGGCATTGTATTGGTCGGATTCGCCGGTTCGCATGAACGTTGAGGGGCCGTTGCATTTCGGCTATGGGGCGGCGTCTGGGCCGCTTGTCGTGGGGTTTGAAGCAAGCCGAGCCGAAGGGCTTGGCGCTGAGTTGGTATCGGTGGCCGGGACGTTTCGAGTCGATGGCATCTTGCCGAAGAGCGTAACGTCGGCATTGTTTGCCCAGGAAGCAGTCGCGGGCTTGCGAGGCTCGCTCTCGCTGGTGCGATCGCGTGTTCAGGCGATAGTCTTGCCGGCCTCGTCGATCACAGCAAAACAGGTCGAGGGTGGAGCAAGCACGATTTCAGTCATGACGGCGCAGGTGGCCGAGCAATTCCCCGTCCAATGCGACGTGACGGATTTTCATTGCACGGCGGGACCGATTGCATTGGCGATTCGCGCACCGGCTGTGAAGATGATGGGACGGCAGTTTCGTCTCGGTCAGGGGATGGTACGGTTGGAACAGTCCGAGCTCACTCGCACGTCATGGAGCACACAAGGCAACGTGTCGATCCGTACCGTTGCACTCGATGCGTCGCCCCTGGAATTGCCGGTCACCGATTGGACGGCCACGTTTGCAGCGACAGACTCGGGTGTCAGAGCGGACGTTCAAGTCGAGTCCCAGGCTCAGGGTGTCCTGGCTGTGGCCACCGTTGAGCAACCGCTGATTGCTGGGCAAGGAACGTTGCACGCAACAATCGGGCCGATTGTCTTCGATGGCACAGAGCGTCGGTTGAGTAAGCTCGTGGGCGGGCTGCCGGCTTCCATAGAGCTCACCGAGGGCCAAATAGCGGCGACCCTTGATGCTGCCTGGTCGGGTGGGATGGGGCCTTCTGCCCAAGCGTTTCAGTTGACCTCTGGAACGGCCACGTTCTTCGCCGACAAGTTGACTGCGCAGTATCAAGAGTATCGTGCGAAAGGGATCAGTTCGACCATGGTGCTCCACGCGCAAGGGATGGAGTCCATTGCGACCGTGCGGCCGGCTCCGATTTCCATGGCTTCGATTCAGACCGGTGTGGAGATAACCAATCTGACGACAACTGTCCAAGGACGCTGGCCGCTGTCGCAGAGCCTTCCGATCCTCGAGATCAAGGAATTCCGTTGTAATCTGTTCGGCGGGACTGTCACGAGTTCTGGCCTGACGATGGATCTCGGTAATCCCGTCTTCCAAACGACCCTGTCGCTGCATGACCTGGATCTTGCCAAAATCTTGAGCGTCGAGCAAAATCAGAACCTCCAGGGGACCGGAACATTGGATGGCACGGTGCCTGTGTCTGTCACGCAGACGGGTATTACTGTCAAAGACGGCGTGGTGACCGCACTCCCACCTGGCGGGGTTATTCGATATGGAGCAGCGCCGGAATCGTCCAAGGCCATTTCGGAGACCACCAGTCAGCTCCACCTGGTGACGCAGGCGCTGAATAACTTTCATTACACGCTGCTGCGGGTTGGTATAGACTATAACGAAAATGGCACACTGTTGCTGAGTGCGCGACTGGATGGAAGAAATCCCGATCTCAAGAGCATTCCTCCGATCAATTTCAATCTTACGGTGCAAGAACACATCCCGACACTCTTGAAAAGTCTGCGCTTAGTCGAGGATATTCAGGGGGCCGTTGAAAAGAAACACAAGCGAAAATAGATGAGGTGATCGATGGCGCAGAATACGGGGGTCGGGGGGCTATGGGTAAGTATGGCAGGAGCGGGAATCGTGGTCGTGCTGGGAGCCTGCACGCCACGAGTGGAAGTTGCAGCGCCGGATAAGCCCATAACCATCAACCTTAACGTGAAGATTGACCATGAAATTCGCGTAAAAGTTGATAAAGATCTGGATAAAGTGTTGTCCGATGACAGTGGCCTGTTCTAGGAGGATATGAAATGGCGATGTGGGGGAACACGATTGTGCTCGGTGCGATCCTGTGGGGTATAGCTGGAGTGCAGCCGCTGCTGGCGCTCACCCTTGAAGAGGCGAAGACGAAAGGATTGGTCGGTGAGAAATCCAATGGCTATCT
>DASUMN010000013.1:0-11354 GCA_036277675.1 Nitrospira sp.
GCCGCTCGCCTACACCATCATGATCGCGTTGCTGGTGTCGTTGGTCTTGTCGCTTACCCTGTCACCCGTGCTCTGCTCTTTAATGCTCACACGGGGGAGTGAGGAAGACCCATGGATCGTCCGAGGAGCGAAAGGCATCTATGCTCCGGTGCTCCGGTGGGCGCTGGGGCATCGAACGATCGTGCTGACCATGGCGATCGCGGCGTTGATCGGCAGCTTGATGCTCATGCCATTATTGGGGAGTGAATTTATCCCCATACTGAACGAAGGGTCGATCGCTCCGCAGACGATCCGGTTGCCGAGCGTGTCGCTCAACGCCTCGATCGACATCGAGAAGCGCATGCAACAAGCGATCATGGAAATCCCCGAAGTGGAAATGGTGGTGTCGAAGATCGGCCGCACGGAGCTGGGGAACGATCCGCAGGAACCGAATGAAAGCGATCCCGTCGTCCGGCTGCGTCCGCTCGATCAATGGACGACCGCGAAGACGATGCCGGAGTTGATGCAAAAAGTCCGTGAGCGGCTGACGCAGGTTTCCGGAGCGACCTTCCTCATCAGCCAGCCGATTCAGCAGCGGGTCGATGAGCTGATCTCCGGCGTGCGGACGGAAGCCACGGTCAAATTATTCGGCGAGGATCTGGAGATGCTTCGAGACAAGGCCGCGGAGATCGCCGGTGTGCTGGCCACCGTTCGGGGAGTTCGCGATATCAAGGTGGAACAGCTGTTCGGGCAGCCCTATCTCACGATCGACGTCGACCGCGGCAAGATAGCCCGGCATGGTCTCAACGTCGCCGATGTGCGGCAGATCATCACGACGGCGATCGGCGGCCAGTCTGCGACGCGGGTCTACGAGGGGCAGCAGCGGTTCGATCTGGTGGTGCGATTCCCTGAACAGTACCGGGATAGCGTGGAGACGATCAGCAACATTCTGCTCACGGACGGCGCCGGGGCGCTTATTCCCTTGGCGGATCTGGGCACCGTGAAGCTGGAGGAAGGGCCTGGCCGGATCAGCCGCGAGGGGCTTCAGCGGTATGTCTCGATCGGGTTCAATACGCTGGGGCGCGACATCGGCAGCTTGGTGAAGGAGGCACAGGAGAAGATTGCCACCCAAGTCACGCTCCCGAGCGGCTATACGGTGACCTGGGGCGGCTCGTTTGAAAACATGGAGCGGGCGATGGCCAAGCTCCGCGTGATCGTGCCGATCACGATCGGGCTGATCTTCTTGCTGCTCTATTCGACGTTTAATTCCATTCGCCAAGCCACGCTGATTATTCTGAATCTGCCGTTCGCGCTGATCGGAGGGATCGTCGCCCTCTGGTTGACGGGAGAATATCTCAGCGTGCCGGCCTCCGTCGGGTTCATCAATCTGTTCGGCGTCGCGGTGCTCAACGGGATCGTCCTCGTGTCCTACATGAACAAACTCCGCGAGGATGGACACAGTCTGGATGAAGCGGTCACCTCGGGGGCGTTGCTCAGGCTGCGTCCCGTGCTGATGACGGCACTTGTCGCGTTGTTGGGACTGCTCCCGCTGGCCTTTGCGAATGGAATTGGATCAGAAGTGCAGCGGCCGTTGGCGATCGTCGTCATCGGAGGGCTGGTGACCTCGACGCTCTTGACGCTGGTCTTGCTGCCGGTCTTGTACCGATGGTTGGAGGGTCAATCCGACGGGGACTCAGCCCCATCCAACGGGCAATCGGGGCTGGCTGGAAATAGAGTCGGGGAGACCCCGGAAGGAACACACCAGCACGGCTGAGAGAGGATGAGCCAATGACATTGCCACAGATCATGATTAGTGTGATGCTGCTGGTTGTGCTGGGATTCGGACAACCGGCGGGTTCCGGACAGGCAGGAGCGGACTCGTCAAAAGTTCGAGCGGACAAAGGCAAGCGGATTTTTGTGAAGCATTGCACCGGTTGCCATGGAGTCGAAGGCAAGGGCGATGGCTATACCCTCCTGGGGGCTGATCCGGCCAACCTCACATCACCTGCGACGAAGAAGAAATCCGACGCGGCACTGCTCAACACGATTCACGAGGGCAAGTCGAGTATGCCATCCTGGAACGTGCGGTTGTCGGAACAGGACAGCCGGGATGTTCTGACGTATATTCGGACCCTGTCGAAATAGTCCTCCATCGATTCTGGTGCGGACTGTCACTCGATGGATTGGAAGATGAATCTGCGAAGGGGCGACGTGGTGCCGAGGGACAGAATCGAACTGTCGACACCAGCCTTTTCAGGGCTGTGCTCTACCAACTGAGCTACCTCGGCACGTCTTGTTGTCGCGGCGCATCTTACCAAGACGCTGCGTCCCAGTTCCACATCTTTTCTCTGCGGCGTGACATACACGGTCTCCAGCACTTAGCTGGCCGTCTGATCGAGAATCAAAAATTCTATTCAGAACGAAGGGCCTCCGGTATGATTTGTTGCGTGCTTGGCAGTCTGCGCCGGGATGGTGGGGGCACGAAGAAGAGGAGACTCGCCTATGCCGTCGGTTCATCTGGTGTCGGATTCGGATAAGGGAGACGCGCCGCCTGCGATTGCCGCCATAGTGCCGTTTCCGTGGAGGGCTTGGGGCTATTTGGTCGCAGGGGCTGTGCTTCTGGCGGTGATCGGAACCTGGCTGGTCTGGTTCTCCGCATCGATTCAACGGCAATTTCAGCAAGAAGATATCCGCGCAGCCTGCCAGCGTGTGATGCCTGAAACGGCGGACCGATGTGTTGATACGGTGGTGATCCAGCGGGGCGGGGTGCGAAGGTGAGACGGATTCTTATCGGCATCGGCTGCCTGTTCACGTTTGCCCTTTGCCTGCCGGCGGTGTGGTCTGCTGCCGGTGCTCAAGAACCGGAGCCGACGAAGCGTGTAAAAGTGGAGCTGGGGCTCGGTACCTGGATCAGTGTCGGCGACAGTCGGTGGAGTCATAATGCGTCCTCGCAATCGCCGCTCGGAAACCCGACCTCTCGTCTGACCTATGCCGATCATTCGACCAACATCGTGGAGTTCACGGCCAAAGTCTCTGTGGGGCCGCGATGGTTTAGCCGGTTGAATATAGGCGGCGCACACATCGGCGGTGGCCGTCTGACTGATGATGACTTTCTGGCACCGGATCGAGGTACGCCATCCTTACGCACCCACAGCGACATCAGCGGGTCAGGAATGTGGTATCTAAACGCGGATGTCGGCGCGCGGATGCTGAATTTCCCCAACGGGCGCGGCACGCTTGATGGGCTTGTCGGGTTTCAATATTGGCGGCAGAAACACGAAGGCTACGGCGTTCGCCAGGTCGCCTGTTCGGCGGCCGGTTCCACGATCGATTTAGATTCGACCGATCCGGCCTTGAATCCGCTGTGCCTGCCCGGCAGTGCATCGATCAGCAATGATGTCCATGTGATCACGAACACGACGACATGGTATGCGCTTCGGGTCGGCGCACAATCAGAATACCGCCTCACGCAATGGTTGAGCTTCCACGGGTCGGCCGTGGTCAAACCGATCAATCTTTTCACGAACGAAGATACCCATCACCTGCGTGTGCCCAGCGACTTCCAGGATCCGAGTCTCACCATGTTGGGAATTGGGTTTGGTGCGGATGCCGATATCGGCGCAAAAGTTTATGTGACAAAGTCTCTGTCCGCCCAGGTCGGGTATCGAGTGTGGTGGAACCGGATGATCGATGGCACATGGAAGAACCATCTGACTGGTGGACAATCGTTCTCTTTTCCGCTGACGGAGATGGAGTCGCTCCGCCACGGGCTCACCGCCGGCATCGCGTACAGTTTTTAAGTATCCCCCCTTATCGCCTGGACCGGCCGGACGGCATGGTCTCTTCCTCATATTCAAGAAAGAGCCGTTTCGCTTCGGGATGCAGGTGGTTGGGATGGCCGGCAGGGATCGCCGCCGTTTTGAAGAGGGGGACCAGCTTGCCGTTGGGATGGAGGTACCCGGCACGGAGGGGTACGGTGCGTTTGCTGTGGCGGACCAAGCGGCTGGCCGTGGGGCGGATCGAGGTCAGCCAATCGGCGATGTCCTGCGGATTCCCGATCGAGGCGGACAGCAGCAGCAGTTTTGCTTGTGAGGGACAAAAGATGATGGTTTCCTCCCACACGACACCGCGTTCAGGGTCGGCGATGTACTGCGATTCGTCCAGAATGACGAGTCCCAGCGTATCCAGCCGGACATCGATCTCCCCACTGGCGGCATCGTAGAGCAAGTTGCGCAGAATCTCGGTGGTCATGATCAACAAGGGTGCTTGCCCATTTTCCTGCCGATCTCCCGTCAGGATACCCACCTTGTCCGAACCGAAGATCTTGGAGAACTCGGTGAATTTCGTATTGGACAAGGCTTTCAACGGGGACGTGTAAATGACGGTGCGGTTGTCCTCCATCGCCAATCGCGCGGCTTCCACGGCCACATAGGTTTTCCCGCTTCCAGTCGGAACGCTGACGACGACATCGGTCTCGTCGAGTGCGGCTAATGCCTCTTGCTGCCACGGGTCCGGCACAAACGGCTGCGGGGGTGGCACACCAAGACCCTCCAGCCAGCCCGCCAGCGAGACGGCAGTTTCTGAACTGTCCGGTTCTCCTTCTCGAGTCGGTAATCGTTTGTGCGGAGGTGATGGCACACGGTGGGCTGTCCGAGTGGGAACCGGAGACGGTTGGGGCTGCCCCTGCCGTTCTGCAATCAGCGTCTGCAAGTCGGATTCGAGGCCGGCAAGATTTTGGCTTGAATGTTGGAGGAGCAACTCGATGAGACGGCGTTTGCCGGCCCGGAAATGCCGATGCACACGGCCGCGGGACAGGCGATGCAGGACCGCTACCGGCTGCTGTGCGAGAAGCCGTTCAAGTTCGTCGGTCGTCATGGCAATTCCTCCAGCACACCGCGGCGGATCAGGGCAATCGCTTTCGAGGCGGAGTCGGCCAGGCTCGGATGGGTGGCGTGCAGCGTATGGATTTGTGAGAGAAACTCCAAGGTTCTCGCCAGTAAGCGATAAATATCGCCTTCAGCCATGGTCGTCAAGCGGCACAGCCCGATCCAGGTGAGCGTCGGGTCGGCGATCCAGCGTTCCGCGACCGCCGCGATATCGGCTCTGAGAAGCGGAGGATCTTCATAGGGCGACAGGCTCTCCGCCAGTTTCCGCACCTGACCGAGGAGCGAGCTCAGACCCGTGCTGATCCGTGGAAAGGCGCCGGGACGATCATCGTCATGCGCAATGCTGGCCATCACGCCAGTCAGCAGCGCCGGGTCCGCTCCGGCAAAGGCCTCGGCCCGGATCAGCTCGGTGATCAACAGCGAATGATCAATGCGGATCAGCCTGGCCCATTCCCCTTCCTCCGTGAGATGGGCAGAGGCTGTGAGATAACCGAATCTCTGGAGCACTTCGACCCGCTCTTGGAAACGATGCCACAAGCTCGCTCGCAGCGCTTGGATGGACTTCGTGTGACGGTGTTGTTCCTGGCGAAGCCGTGATGCGATCGCGACATCTTTCTGGCACGCCGGACGCGACGAACAGGTCGGGCAGGGGAAGTCACCCAATGACTGGACGATCGCGTCGGGAAGTGGTTCGGACTCTTTCGGCACCAAGATGGGCAGGATCGGCAGCCTGGTCGGCAGTTCCGTCAGTTGGTAGTGCAGTTCGTCGAAAGAGGCCGCCGAACACCAGGGGAATGCGGAGGTTTCGTCACATTCGAAGACCCGGTCGAAGATTTCCGCAACGGTGGCCGCGGGACATTCCGTCACCGCTCCGTCAGGCCGCAGGACGGAGATCATCGGATTCCGTTGGCCTTTGCTCCGGTATTGGCGGAGCACGATTCCTCGTCCCCGCGCGAGTCCGACGACTCGTCCCGAGGTCATGAAATGAAACCGGGCGGTCAGTTCCGGCGATTCCTGTGGTTTGGCTTGATGGCGATGAGGCCGTTGCCTTCTGGCTTGGTCGAAGGTTTGCCATTGCGTGATCCAGTCCGTGCAGAGGCGAGGCCCGAACGGTTCCATCTGAACATGGAGCGTGTCGAGCTTGCGCTCCAACAGTTCGGCCCGTTGGTTGAGTTGGAATTGGGCAAAGCTCTTGGCCAAGATCGCGTGAATTTGTTCGTGCGGATGGGCCTTCAACAGGTTGAGCACCATGGGATAGGTAATCGTAAATTGACTGTCGATGGATTCCGGGTGGCCTGTAAATCCTTTGGTCAGAACGCCGAGATCGATATAGGGGGAGGGCGTGATGACGGCGAATCCCACTTGATCTTTTCCCCGACGGCCGGCACGACCGGCAATCTGCTGCACTTCACCGATCGTGAGATCCGTGAAGTCACGGGCCTTCCGGATACTGGACTGCGTGATGACCACGGTGCGGGCGGGGAAATCCACGCCGGCGGCCAAGGTCGTGGTGGCAAACACCGCATCGAGGCATCCCTGGCGCATGAGTTCTTCGATTGCGATCTTCCAGGAAGGGAGGTGGCCGGCATGATGCGCGGCCACGCCGATGCGCCGCACCGTGGGAATGAGCGGATGCTCCGCCACGCTCGGATAGTGCGTGATCACCCGATCGAGCGCCGCGGCGATGGCTTCCTGCCGCGCGGGCGGAAGCACGATGTCGGCATGATCGAACGACTCCATCGCTTCGTCGCAGGCCCGACGCGAAGTCAGAAACACGATAGCAGGGGTCAGATGCTTCTGGCGAAGGGCGGCAATCAGGTCAACCGGATGAATCGACGGCGGCATGCAGTTTCATTCCCTTTGAAATCACGACAAGGCCCGAATTCGTCACGGTAAATTGCCGAGCATCGGCGTCCCGGTTGTATCCGATTTCCGTGTGCGGAGGAATCGTCACGTCTTTGTCGATGATGGCCCGCCGGATACGGCTGTGGGCGCCGATGGTCACGTTTTCCATCAAAATGGATTCGCGGACATCGGCGTGGTCCAAGACACGCACGTTTGGCGACAAGACGGAATTGTGGACGCGCGCGCCGGATACGATGCAGCCGCCGCAGACGATCGAGTCGAGCGCCACGCCCATGCGCCCCCCTTCATAGTCCTGCGCGAAGACGAACTTGGCCGGAGGAAATTGTCCTTGGTAGGTGCGGATCGGCCAGTCAGAGTCGTAGAGGTTGAACTGCGGATCGACGGCGACGAGATCCATGTTGGCTTCCCAATAGGCGTCGAGGGTGCCAATGTCGCGCCAGTATTGAACGGCTTTCTTGTTCCCGTCTTGGAACTTGAACGCATACACGCGTCCCTGCTCGATCATCTTCGGCATGATGTTCTTGCCGAAATCATGGGCGCCGGTATGCTGGGCATCGGCCAGCAGGTGTTCCCGGATAGCTTTGGTACGGAACAGGTAGATTCCCATGGAGCCAAAGGCGTGAGCCGGATCGTGGGGAAGTGCGGTGGGCTGTTCCGGTTTTTCATCGAATCGGACGATGCGATAATCTTCATCCACGGAGATGACGCCGAATCGGGAGGCGTCTTGAATCGGGATGTCGATGGCCCCCACGACGGCGTCGGCCTGCTTCGCGATCAGCCAATAGTACATCTCGGCGTAATTCATCTTGTAGATATGGTCGCCCGCCAAAATCAGGAGGAACTCGGGCTGTTCACTGTCGATCAAGAACATATTCTGGTAGACCGCGTCGGCGGTGCCTTTATACCAATCTTCGCTGATGCGCTGCTGCGGCGGGACTGAGGCGATGTACTCGCCCAGCTCGGCATTCAACACGTTCCACCCGACTCTGATATGACGATCGAGCGAATGGGATTTGTATTGGATCAGGACGGCGATCTTGCGGAGGCCTGAGTTCAAACAATTGCTCAAGGTAAAATCGATAATGCGGTATTTTCCGCCGAATGGGACGGCGGGCTTGGCCCGCTGCTCCGTCAATGGGGACAGTCGCTCGCCTTTGCCGCCGGCAAGGACCATGGTGAAAATATTCTTCATCGCGGCGAATTCTAGCAGGACCGTATCCAAATAGAAAGAAAGAGGATCGTTGACTTCCAGTCTTCTGCGGATAATACTAGCCTCACAACCGCACGGTGTCCGCACCATGCACCGGGAAAAGGAGTGCGTATGAAACGCGATGTGGTCGTTGCCGCTCTTCAAGACAATCACCGTCCTGCCGCCAAGTCTTCCGATGCAAAGCCAACCGCCTCATCCAGCGACACAGCCTGGCGTCTGGAGCGGCTGGAAGGACAGCTGCAGAAGCTTTCCGAGTTGGTGCGCGAGCATGCCGAAGATATGGACCGTTTGGTGCGGATTGTCGCGGAAGATCGGGATGTGATTCGACGGCAGCTGCTCCGCAAACATCATGAGAAAGTACGGGTCAGGAAGCATTTGCGGGACACCGCGTCCGGAAACGGGCTGGACAGCTGATTCCTTCGCCGACCGTGTCTCACCCATGTCTGTGAGTCTCACCGTGATCGTTTCTCTTGCCGACGGGTCGTTGCCGGACTGATCCCACGACATCAAATAGAAGGCCATCCACCCATGAGAGATACCCGATGAATATCCCGCTTACGCGACGCACGCTCGTGGCCGTGCTGTGCCTCTTGGCCATGGCGGTGGGGGGCGAGTGTTGGGCCCTGACTGAAAAGCTGCCGCTTGTCCAACTGGCTCAAGTGCCCTACGAAGCGCCGCCGGCCAGCCAAGAGGCGCCGGATGTTTCTGTTCCTCCGAATACGAATCCGCTGAGCCCTGAAGAGTTGACCCGTGCCGAGGCGCTCCTGCCCTTGTTGGAAGGGAAGCAGGAGTTTTGGGCCATGGGGGAGTTTGTGCATTTAGGAGAACCGTCGGTCCCGGCCTTGATCAAGGCCCTGGCCATGCCGAGCCCACGCATCCGGTACAATGCCATCGAGACCATTTCGATGATAAAGGCCGTGTCGGCTGTACCGGCCCTCGTAGGCACGGCCAAGGATATGAATGAGATCCCCCGTGTACGCGAACATGCCGTGCGGGTCGCGGTTCGTCTTGACCCATCACAGGCGCCGGACGCGATTCAGGCGATGGCAACCGATGGCAATGCCTCCATTCGAAAGGCCGCTGCATTTGAGGCCCGGTATGTGCGGCAGAAATCGGTCATTCCCATCCTCATTTCCCTTGTTGCCGACGAGGAACGGTTTGTCGCCTTATCGGCCGTCCATTCGTTGTGGGTGTTGACGCGCCATGAAACGGAATTTCACGATTGGGATGCCTCGACGAAGCAGGATCGTATGGCCTGGGTCAGTGAGTGGGTCGAATGGTGGAATGATTATAAAGATGTCTTCGAGATCCCGGAACCGGCGCGGCCTAAGCGCAAATCGTGAAATCCCTATGGGCCGCGGAGTCCGGAGTTGCAGCTCGGAAGATGCCTATGTTAGGAGTATCTCGTCGCAGGTGAACGTGTCAACAAGCAATTCGGACCTCTGGTCATGTTGAAAATCGCCAAGCTCGGCAATCCGATTCTTCGCAAGATCGCAGCCCCAGTCGATCCGCGCGAGATCAAGTCATTGGACATTCAGGGTCTGATCGATGAGATGTTTGACGTCATGTACGATGAGCCGGGGATCGGCCTGGCGGCTCCGCAAGTGTCCCGCTCGATTCAACTGGTGGTGATGGGTTGCAAGGATGACGGCGGCTTTCCCGAAACCGTTCTCATCAATCCCTCGATCGTCTATTACGGACCGGAACAGGTAGAAAACTGGGAGGGGTGCCTGAGTGTCGATGGACTGAGGGGAAAGGTCACCAGACCATCGGTGGTGCGGGTGAAGGGGCTGGACCGAAAGGGCAAGGCGCTCGATTTCGAGGCGACCGGCCTGTTTGCCGTCTGCATTCAGCACGAACTGGATCATCTCATCGGGAAGGTCTTCCTCGATCGTATGACCGACATGTCCACCCTGACGCAGCTCCATGAATTTCAGCAGTACTGGCAGAAAGAGCCGTCGAGCGTCATCTGACCTCCTACATCATTCGTGAACCCCTCGTGAAACCGCTGTTTCGTGTCTTGCGCTATCTCCGGCCCCATCGCGGGCTTGCCGTGACGACACTGCTCTGTGCGGCCTGCGCCACGGCGATGGAGCTGGTTCCTCCCTGGGTCATCAAGCTCATCATCGACGACGTGATTCAGGCCAAGCACATGGCCCTGCTTCCTTGGATCTTGGGTTTGTTGATCGGGGCATATGTCCTCAAAAACCTGTTCACCTCCTTCAGAATTCGGCTCAATAATCAGCTGGAGCAGACGGTGGTGCACGATTTGCGGCGGCAGATCTTCTCCGCCCTGCAACGATTGTCCTTGAGCTACTTCGAGAATCGTTCAACCGGCGAGATCATGTCGCGCGTGACGAACGACACGGAACATGTCGAGCGGATCTTTATCGACGGCCTCGAAGGCGCCGTGACGGCGTCCCTGACCCTGATCGGGATTACGGTCATGTTGTTTATTCTGAACTGGAAGTTGGCGGCACTCTCGCTCCTCCCCATTCCCTTCTTAATGTTATCGGCGAGCTGGTTTACCTCGACCGTGCACGGCTACTACCATCAGATCCGGAAGCATTCCGCCGAACTCAACGGCTACCTGCAGGACGCCTTGTCCGGCATCAGGGAGACGATGGGGTTCATGCGCCAGCCCCATGAACAAGCGCGGTTCGACCGATTAAGTCGCGGCTATAGCGATTCAAATCTCAAAGCGATGTTCCTGTGGTCGGTCTATTCACCGGGGATGATGTTGCTCGGCAGCCTCGGAACCGTCTTGATTCTTTGGTATGGCGCGGGCGAAGTGGTGGACGGCCGGCTCACACTGGGAGAGCTGGTACTCTTTCTCTCGTACCTGGCCCTCTTCTATGTGCCGATCAATCAAATCCATTCCGTCAATCACATGCTGCAACATGCCCTGGCGGCCAGCGAGCGAGTGTTTGAGGTGCTGGACGCGATCCCCGACGTGGCCGACCGGCCGGGCGTGGTTCCCCCGCCTCATCGTGGGCTGGGAGCGGTCCGATTCGAACAGGTGGCCTTCCACTATCGTTCCGATGTGCCGGTCATCAAGAATCTGTCTGTCTCCATCGCGGCAGGCGAGCATGTGGCATTGGTGGGACCAAGCGGAGCAGGGAAGAGTACCGTGCTCAAGGTGCTCATGCGGTTCTATGACGTCACCGAGGGAGCCGTTCTGCTCGACGGGTGCGATCTGCGCGATCTGCCCCTGGCCTATGTTCGGCGGCAAATCGGGTTCGTCCAACAGGAGCCGTTTTTATTCAACGGAACCGTGCGGGACAATATCCTCTATGGCGATCTCGACGCCGGTCAAGAACGCATCGAAGCAGCCGCGCGCGCCGCGCGGGCGCACGAGTTCATCGCAGCCCTACCGGAAGGGTACGAGACCTGGATAGGCGAGCGGGGCGTCA
>DASUMN010000014.1:0-6720 GCA_036277675.1 Nitrospira sp.
CACCGCACCAGCTCCGTTCCCGTTTCCCAGTCCCCCTTCCGTTCAACCGACCGCACCGCCGGCCAAGAACTACACCACGATCGTGATTGATCCGGGCCACGGGGGACAGGATACCGGCGCGCGTGGCCAACGGCAAACCGAAGAAAAAGACATCACGCTCAAAGTGGGGCTCAAACTCCGCGATCTACTCAACATGCAGCCGGGAGTTCGCGTGCTGATGACGCGGGACCAAGATGTGTTCGTCGAGTTGGAAGATCGCGCCAAGTTTGCCAACAGCCAGGGCGCCGACTTATTCGTCTCGGTTCACGTCAACTCGCACCCCTCGCACCATGTCAAGGGCATCGAGATTTATCACTTCGGAGAGGCCAAGGACCAGCGCGCGCTTGCGGTCGCCGCCCGTGAAAACGGCACGCCGCTGAACAGTACCGGTGTCGGCTGGGAATATCTCGTGGCTGATCTGCTGACCACGAAGAAAATTGAATCCTCGCTGGAGCTGGCCTGGACGGCGAAAGAAGCGATGGTCACCCACATGAACGGCCACTATGCGGTCAACGACCATGGGGTAAAGACCGCTCCATTCTATGTGCTCAGGTTCACCAGCATGCCCAGCATCTTGGCGGAGATCGCCTACATTTCCAATCTGGAGGAAGAGGGGTTGCTCCGGAAACCGGCGTTCATTCAGGACGTTGCGCAGGCGCTGTTCAAGGGCATCACCGGATTTCTTGCCGCCAACAAGCCGGACCCACGATGACCGGCGGCCGGTCCATCAGACGACCTCGCCCATGCCCACGATTAAGCTGATCCTCGAATACGACGGCACCGCCTATGCGGGATGGCAGCGACAGCCGGACCAGCCCACAATTCAGGACGCGGTCGAAACCGCAATCGAAGGCGTCACGCAGCTGGCAGTGCCGGTCATCGGTGCAGGCCGGACCGATGCAGGGGTCCATGCCCTGGGCCAAGTGGCGAGTTTCCGCATCGACCGTGTCATGACACCCCGCGAGTGGACCAGGGCACTCAACGCGCATCTGCCCGATGCCATCGCCGTCCAATCGGCTGCACTCGTGCCCGACTCGTTTCATGCCCGATATTCCGCGAAGGGCAAACTCTACGAGTACCGTCTGCTGAATCGGGACACGCGTCCAGCCTTGGACCGGCAGCACTGCTGGCACATCCATAAACCGCTGAACGATGCCGCCATGAATCACGCGGCCCTGGCGCTGGTCGGCTCGCATGATTTCTCATCGTTTCAAACACAACCGACAGACAATGACGATCCGGTCTGCCGCATCGAGCATCTGACCGTGTTTCGGCATGGCCATGCGCTGCGAATCGAGGTGTATGCGGACCGATTTTTGAAACAGATGGTGCGCTCGATCGTCGGCACACTTGTCGAGGTCGGCTTGGGCAAGCGACCAGCGGACAGCTTCACGACCATCCTGAATGCCCGCAATCGTTCTGCGGCCGGCAAGACCGCTCCACCGCAGGGCCTCTTCCTCATGCGGGTCGATTATTGAGTATGCCGTTCAACCGAACGGGCCGAGTGAGCGGATCGAAGAACCACGGACAATAACAGAGTTCTATACGGGAAATTCTAGCGGGAGGGAAGGACCGCCGGGGTGACGAATAGGGTGGGCGACGAAGGGGGATTAGGAATCGAGGTTTTCGAGCTTCTTGCGGAGTTCGATCAATTCCTGTTCAAGCGCCAAGAACCGGTCGCTGATGGGGTCCGGCAGATCGACTTGATCCATGGTCGCATCGGGCAAACGCTCGCCCTCTGATTTGATGATGCGGGCCGGCACACCGATTACGGTCGAGTTCGGCGGGACATTCTTTAAGACTACGGAGTTCGCTCCGATTTTTACATTGTCGCCGATCTTGATGCCGCCGAGAATTTTTGCCCCCGCCCCCACGACCACATGATTACCGAGGGTGGGATGCCGTTTGCCACGCTCTTTCCCGGTGCCTCCCAGCGTCACTCCTTGGAATAGTGTGACGTAGTCTCCGATCTCGGCGGTCTCTCCGATCACGACGCCCATGCCGTGGTCGATGAAAAACCCCGTCCCGATCCTCGCCGAGGGATGAATCTCAATTCCTGTCAACCAGCGTGCCAGCTGGGAAATCGCACGAGGGAAAAACGGGACTCCTATGGACTTGAGCCGGTGGGAGATCCGATACGCCAACAGCGCATGGAACCCCGCGTAGGTGAGAATCACCTCCAGAGTGCTGGTCGCAGCCGGGTCGCGATCGAAAATCGCCTGTAAATCTTGCTTGATCGTTCCAAACATAGACAATTATCTTACGAAATCAGGCTGATTCGATCAAACAGACCGCATGGGCAATCATGCCCTCTTCCTTGCCCACGGCGTCCAACCCCTCACCGCTCTTGACCTTCACGTTGACCAAGCCTGGATCGATACCGGCGGTCTCCGCCATCTTCCTCTGCATGGAGGCCAGATGCGGACCGAGGCGGGGCGCCTGCGCAACGATCACCGTGTCGATGTTGCACACACGGTAGCCTTTCGCCTTCAGCTTGGACATCACATCTTCCAAGAGCTTGAGGCTGGAGATCCCCTTATACTTGGGATCGGAGCTGGGATAATGCCGGCCCAGATCGCCTTCCCCCATGGCACCTAACAACGCATCACACACCGCATGAACCAAGACATCGGAATCGGAATGCCCAAGCAGTCCTTTGCTATGCGGAATCTCGATCCCACCGAGAATCAGTTTTCGCTCCGGCCCCAGCGGGTGTACATCATACCCATACCCTATGCGCATGCGCTTCGCTCCTCGTTATTCGTGACACGTCAATCGGTAACCGTGAGGCACCTTCATCCTAAGAGGCATCCCGCAATTCGCGATACTCGCTGAACGGTTCACGCAGAACGTCCCTGTCGTGCCGCCAAAATGGCTTCCCCAATGATCATGTCTTCCGGCCTCGTCACTTTGATATTGTCCCCGCTTCCCTCCACCACGACGACCGGATGGCCGGCCCACTCGAACAAAAATGCATCATCGGTGGCATGCACCTTCTCAGCGTAGGCTTTGTAATGCGCGGCCAGCAATTGGTCGCGCCGGAATGCCTGGGGAGTCTGGGCGAGCCACAGCGGCTGCCGGTCAACCGTCCGTTCAATTCGACGTTCAGATCCGACCTGTTTGACCGTATCGCGCATGGGCAAGGCCACGATCGCCCCACCGACCCGGCGCGCAGCCTCGACCACGTCGGCCACCATGCCTTCCGTCAAGAACGGCCGCACGGCATCGTGTACGACCACGATGTCCGTTTCCTCGGACACATGTTCGAGCGCATGGCGAACGGAATCCTGACGCTCTTTTCCACCCGCCACCACCTTTGTAATTTTTGAAAAGCCGAAGCGGACGGCAAGGTCGGTGAGGCAATAATCGAGATCGGCTTGCGGCACGGCCAGCACGATCTCATTGATGACCGGAGAAGCCTGCAGCACACGAAGCGAATGAACGACCAGCGGTTCTTCCCCCAAGGCCAGAAACTGCTTGGGAACCGTGCCGCCCATGCGCAATCCTCGCCCTGCTGCGGGGACGATGGCGACAACTAACGGGGGCTGACGAGGAAGAGTGTCTGTCTGGTCCATCTGGTTGGTCGGGTCATCCGGTTTGCTTCATTCGACCAAACACACGAGACAGACCAGATAGGCCAAATACACGTGAGCCGATCACGGTCGGAGCGTGAGGTAAATGGTTCTCCCCTGCCGTTTCAACAACAACAGGACGGGATGGTCCTTCGGCAATTTGCCGGCAATTTTTTCATAGGCCTTGACCGATGTCACGGCCTCGCGGTTGACTTCTACGATGAGATCGCCCTCACGAACGCCGAGATCTTCGGCCGAGGTGCCGGGTTTCACCCGAACCACGACCACACCGCGCTCGCCGGATTTCAGCCCATACCGGCTGGCGAGTTCTTCCGTCAACTCCCGCACATCCAGGCTGGACAGGACTCCGGCCGGCGTCGCCGACTCGCCTCCATCCTCTTCCCCGGATTGCGTCATGGACTTCGGCTGTTCGGCAATGGTCAACTCAATGGTTTTCGGTTTCTTGTCCCGAATGATGTTGACCGTGACCTTCTTCCCGACCGGAGTCTGCGCCACCGCGTTGCGAAGATGGGCCGGCGAATCCATCGGTTTGCCGTCATATTCCACGATCACATCGGCTCGTTCGAACCCGGCCTTCTTGGCTGGGCTGTCATCCATGACATCGCTGACCAGCACCCCCTTAGTGCCGCCGAGGCCGAACTGGGAGGCCAACTCCGGCGTCAGATCCTGGATCGAGACGCCGAGCCACCCGCGCACGACCTTTCCGGTCTGCACCAGTTGTCCCATGATCGACTGGGCCATGTTGCTCGGCACGGCAAAGCCGATGCCCATATTGCCGCCGCTCTGGCTGAAAATAGCGGTATTGATGCCCACCAGTTCGCCGCGCACATTGACCAAGGCCCCGCCGGAATTTCCAGGATTGATCGCCGCATCGGTCTGAATAAAATCTTCGTACTCCGCAATCCCCGCGGCCCGCCCCAACGCACTCACAATGCC
Source organism: Nitrospira sp. (assembly GCA_036277675.1). Taxonomy (GTDB): domain Bacteria; phylum Nitrospirota; class Nitrospiria; order Nitrospirales; family Nitrospiraceae; genus Nitrospira_D. The sequence continues at coordinate 4,569 of DASUMN010000014.1, forward strand.
CAGAGTCACCGTCTGCGTCAATCCAAATGGATTCCCGATCGCCAGCACAAACTCTCCCACTTCCAATCGGTCCGAATCGGCCAAGGGCACCGTCGGCAAGCCGGTCGCATCGATTTTGACGACCGCAATGTCCGTCTTGGGATCGGTCCCGATCAGCTTGGCTTTGAACTCTCTCTTGTCCGACAAGGTCACGCGAATCTCATCCGCCTTGCCGACCACATGATTATTGGTGATGATCAGGCCGTTCGATTCGACGATGACGCCGGATCCCAGCCCCCGTTCCTTCCGTTCTTTCGGTTGCTGCTCGAACTTCCGGAACAATTCGTCGCCGAAAAATCTTCGGAAAAAAGGATCGTCGAACGGAGTCGCGTGCGGCCCTTCGCCTCGGCCGGTGCTCTTGGTCGCGTAGATATTCACCACCGCTGGCTTCACCGCCTTGGCGATCTCGACGAACGTTTGCCCGCTCCCACCGGGCAAGGCCGGCTGGGGAGCCGTGGCGACCGGTCGAGCGATCGGTACGGACGATGCATCGGGAACAGCATGACCGGTCGGGAACCAATTGAGGTCCGAGGCAACGACGAAACCGATGATCATCCCGGCTGTTAACAGGGTCGCTGCGACGATCCACCTGCGCCCCCCGCGCTGCGGCGGCTGTCCAAGATCCGACCGGTACATCATGCTGTGTCTACACTCCTGACTCGTGGTTTGGCACGGGCCTATTGGATCTCGCCCGCGTAGATGCCCATGATTGTCTGGAGAAACTTGACGGCTTCGGCTTTCGGCCGCTGGAACGAATTGCGTCCGATAATGCTCCCAAATCCGCCCCCATCCCGAATAGCGCGAGCCTCCTCGAATACATTCTTATCTTCGCTTTTTGCCCCGCCGGAGAAGATCACGATCCGCCGCCCATCGAATGAACTCTGCACCACATGCTTGACGCGCTCCGCCAGCGTCTTCATTGGTATCTGGGCCGATTCGTAGACCTTCTTGGCGGCCGCTTGTTCCAAATGGGCAGTCGGCAACTTCACCTTGATAATATGCGCGCCAAGCTGAGCGGCGATTTGCGCCGCATAGGCCACCACATCGATCGCCGTTTCTCCCTCCTTGCTGAGTGCCGCACCACGTGGATAGGACCAGACCACCACGGCCAGCCCGCTCTCCTTGGCCTCTTCGGCGATCGCGCGTAACTGCTCATACATGGCATTGCAGTGCGCCGAGCCTGGGTAGATCGTAAAGCCCACAGCGGAACAGCCCAAGCGCAGGGCGTCTTTCACACTGCCGGTGACCGACGGCAACGGATCCTTGTCGTCATGCAGCACGTCATGATTGTTCAGCTTGAGAATCAGTGGAATCTGCCCGGCGAAGTGACTGGCACCGGCTTCCAGAAATCCCAGCGGCGCCGCATAGGCATTGCAACCGGCGTCGATGGCCAGTTGGAAGTGATAGTGCGGATTGTATCCAGGCGGGTTCGGCGCGAAACTCCTCGCCGGACCATGTTCGAATCCTTGGTCCACAGGGAGAATCACTAATTTCCCGGTCCCCGCGAGCTTGCCGGACCGCAGCATGCGGGCAAGATTGGTTTTCGTGCCGGCATTATCGCTGCTATACCCACTCAAGATTTCTTGAATCCGATCTCCCATAACGATCCCCCCTGACAAGATACCAGAAAAGAATGAGGTTATGCTCTCCCCTGAATGAACGCCTCCGCCTGCTCGACATCGCGGCGGCTTCCAATAATCAACGGTACCCGTTGGTGCAATTTCTTGGGCTCGACTTCCATGATTCTCGATGTTCCTGTCGAGGCCTTCCCGCCGGCCTGCTCAACGACAAACGCGAGGGGATTCGCTTCATAGAGCAGCCGAAGTTTCCCCTCCGGCTTGGCGGTTTCGCCCGGATAGAGATAGATCCCGCCTCCGAGCAGCAACCGATGCACATCGGCCACCAGACAGCCGGAATATCGGGCACTGTACGGACGGCCTGTCTCTTTGTCGCTGACCTTGAGAGAATCCAGATATTTCTTCGTGCCCGCCGACCACTTATTGTAATTTCCCTCGTTGGCGGAATACACCTTGCCCTTCTCCGGAATCGTCATCCGCTCGTGCGACAGCAAATATTCTCCGATGCCGGGATCGAGCGTAAAGCCGTACACACC
>DASUMN010000015.1:0-4276 GCA_036277675.1 Nitrospira sp.
AGATAGGCGAAGTTGGCTAGAGCCGATGCCGCTTCGACTTCCGCCAGACAGTCGAGCCACACCGGCAGATGGTCTTTGATGGATTGCTGCACGTGGACCAATCGCCGAGTGAACCACAGATCCCACGGGCCGAGCGCATTGAGACCAAGATGCAAGAGGGGATTAGCTTTGACGCTGATGGCGTGCAGGGTTCTTGCCGCTTGTTTCAGGTGAAGCGAAGGCCGGGCGGCGCTGTGCATCAACGGTGCGCAGGCATCGGCCAAGGCGGGCGTAGTTCTGTTGGCATGCCGTTCAAGATGGCGCAAGACGGTTTCCAGCCGTTCCATTTCATGATGGAGCCCCACCGCATGTTCGAGCACATGTTCACCTTGATCGGTCATGAAATAGATCAAGGCGTACGCGCCGAACGAGAACATCCAATAACCGGGGAGCGCTCCGAGCAGCGCACCGAAGCCCAGCATCGCCGTAGACAGTGCCAAGATGATTTGGACGAGAAGGGTCATGTTCAGCCGAGGGAATCCGACCGGATGTTGGACGACTGCAGCCAAACGGCGGCCGTTTATTTCTTCATCTCCGGCAAGTCGCGCATGGAGCGTGAGGCGGTCGCGAAAGTTCTGGCGAGGCGCCAATTCTTGCACGAGCTGTCGGCGGCGGGACCAGATCTCGTGAGCCGGCGGCTGATCGAGCAGCCACGCAGCCAATCGCACGCGGCCATGGTCGGAGACGGTGGTATCGAGAAGGTGGAGCAGGGAGTGGGCCCCGGCCAGATCGAGGTCTTTGGCATAGAAATGCGCCGGGGGCGCCTCGGACGGGCGCGAAGGAATATTGGGCCAATCCAATATGACTCTGGCGGCGTGAGAAGATTTGATGCGCCGCCACAGCCGGAGCCGGTGAATCCGGTGTTCCAGCCTGTTATGATACGCGGCCACGGCAATGAACAAACCCGCAAAACCGGCCAGCGCTGAGTTGCCCGTGGTGTACCACTCAGATTTATAGAGTGCGATGGAGCAGGCGAGTCCGGTGAGGAAAATACCCAGCCGCCACGTCGTGAATCGGGAGCTGATATTCGTCCCCCGCTGGATGAGCCGGTCGATTCGGACGAGCACCCGTTGCAGTTGTGCGGCGCGCGCTGCAGGTAATAAGTTGGCCATAATGCCATCGACCTTACTGGGAACCGCCTGATGCCGTCAACGATTTCCGACTGGGTGGATGTGCGGATTCTGTCGCGCCTCGATGCCGGCGAAGTGCTTGGATTGCTCGATGATCCGGCGGTACAGGGGGGCTGGCAAGAAGGCGAGACTCTCCATCTCTACTGGCCGAGGGGGATCTGGTCGCCCGACCATCTGATGAGACTACGACAGATTCTCCGGCAACTCGATGGCGCGATTGAACCGGAGATTCAGGTCCATGCACTGCCGCATCAGGATTGGAATCAGCTGTGGGCGCAGTCGGTCAAGCCCTTGAGGGTCGGCAAGCGGATCGTAATTCGTCCCACTTGGGAACCGGTGGCGTTGGACCCCGGTCAATTCGAGATCATCCTCGATCCCAAACAGGCATTCGGCACCGGCCACCATGCGACGACTCGGATGTTGCTCGAGTGGCTGGAGGAGATGGTACAAGGGGGCGAGTCGGTGTTGGATGTTGGGACCGGCAGTGGCCTTTTGGCGATGGCATCGCTTCGGCTCGGCGCCGCGCGGGCGGTCGGCCTGGATCACGATCCGGTCGCGATCGACTGTGCTCAGGACTATGCGGTGCTGAATCGATTTGGGTCTGAGCTGTCGTTCCAGTGTGGCGAGCTGGATGGAGTATCCGGACAGCAGTTGTTTGATCTTGTCCTGGCCAATCTCGATCGGTCTACGCTGTGTCAGCTTGCGGACCAGTTAGCCGGTCGCACGCGGACCAGGTTGCTGGTCTCTGGGCTCTTGCTCGGTCAGCGCGAGGAGGTTGCGGCGGCGCTGGCATCCGCAGGCCTCTATCTAGGCCGGGAACGAGAGAGCGAAGGATGGCTGGCTGTGGAATTTCTGCGCAGCGAGCCTTGTGAAGGAGTCTGAAGGCATGCATCACGGCCGGCCCACCTATCCGCACGTGCATCAAGTCAGTGTCTCGGACGGAGGGGTGCCGAAACGGCCCGTATTTGAAGCGAAGGTCGGCAAAGCGGGTATTGAAGGAGATCGGCAGGAGAATTTGAAGTTTCACGGCGGTCCAGACCGTGCGGTCTGCCTGTACTCGTTGGAGTTGATCGAACGTCTGCAGGACGAAGGCCACTCAATCGACGCGGGGTTGTCTGGCGAGAACTTGACGATCGCGGAATTGGAATGGGATCTGGTTCGACCCGGAGTGGTGCTGTCAGTGGGGCCGGATCTCCAGTTGGAGGTGACGAGCTACACGACACCATGCAGCAAGAACGGACGGTGGTTTCGGGATGAGGACTTTTCGCGCATTTCGCAGAAACTGAATCCTGGTTGGAGCCGGGTTTATGCGAAAGTGCTGCGCGAGGGGATCGTAAGGCCGGGAGACGAAGTGCACGTTAAGGTGTAAAGACGTGAAACGTGAACCGTTCAACGCGGTTGACGATTCACGAAGAACGGTTAACGGGGCGGAGAAATAATGGATCGCATACTGGAACCAGAACTGATGGACGATCCCGCACAGGCGGAAGCCTATGCGGCGATGGATTTTTCGGTTGAGAATCAGGAGTTCGTCGAGCGTTTCAAAGAATATTTCCCGGAGTTTTCGCATGGGACAGTGCTGGATCTCGGCTGCGGGCCAGGCGATATTCCCATTCGGTTTGCCACACTGTATCCAGCCTGCCGGGTCATCGGGGTCGATGCCTCGGCGCCCATGATTCAATTAGGCGAGCAGGCAGTGAAGCAGGCGGGGTTGGCCGACCGCGTGACGCTGCGTTGCGAACGGTATGAAGAAGTCGCCGGTGCGAGAATCGTGGACGCGGTGATATCCAACAGCCTGCTGCATCATCTGCCGAACCCCTTGCAGTTCTGGCAGAAGCTTCGCCAATTGGTGAGGCCAGGAGCGCCGGTGTTAGTGATGGATTTACTGAGGCCGGAGTCGCCGGAAGCAGCCCAGGCCATCGTCGATCGTTATGCCGCAGGAGCACCGGACATCCTACGCCGGGACTTCTACAATTCGCTGCTGGCCGCGTTCACCGAGGATGAAGTGACGGCGCAGCTTGCCCGCATGAATCTCACCCGCCTGTTGATCGACATCCCGGACGACCGCCACTGGGTGGTCGGGGGGATCGTCTATTGATGAGAGGACGAAGAAAGCCTCTTCAGTTCTCATATCCATTCATGTACGCTCATCTCAGACTGGGCGGGAGGTGGAGAACAGCATGTGGTCGAAGAACATAACCAAGCGAATCCGTTCCCGCTTCGCTATGATGGCTTTCGTTGGTCTCAGTGCCTTGACTCCGCTTGGATGCAATAACCCCGAGACGATTCTTGTGATTGAGAAACCCACGGAAGTGCGCGGGATCATTTTAAGTTCTTCTCAAGACCCCAGCACGAATGTTCAGCCGGGGAACGTCATTGCCACGCTACAGGCAGGGGACACGGCACGAGCCGTGGGTGTCTACCACGGTGAAGGTCGTGATGGTTTCAAGGTCAAGCTGGCCAACGGAACTGAGGGGCTGATTTTCGCCAGTGATACCTTCACAGTGACGTCTCGTTGAGCAGCAGGGTCGGCTGCCACGAAGGTGCCAGGCGACTACTTTTCCTCCTCGATCTCAACCGCGCCACGCTTCGCATCACGCAGTAACCGTTCGACAATCAACCGCATGAAAAAGAAACCCAGCTTCGGATTCTGGTAGTACAGATGGTAAATCATCTCGTCCGTCATCTCATATAACTCGCAGTCGGTATCACAGATCACGGTCATCGTGCGCGTCCGCTCTGCGGAGAACAGCCCGATCTCACCGATCAACTCACCGGCCTCGATGTAGTGGCCAATTTCCTGGAGCTTGAGGCGTCCCGACGCCACGTAGAGAATCTCGTGAGCCCTGTCACCTCTTCTGAACAGCACTGCGCCGGCAGGGTATTTCTTGAGATGCATATGCGGCAACAGCCATTCCGACACAGGCGATTCCACGGTGGCTTGCTCAATTTGCTTCGTGAGCCGGATGATTTCCGCCAGCCGTTTGGCGTTCATCGGCAACAGGATCGCGTTCAACAGAAATTCCGGCAAGCTGATCAGCGTCATGATGTCAAAATGCTCGTGCAGCACGCCAAAGATGAGGAACAAAATGTTGCTGGCCAGGGAC
>DASUMN010000016.1:0-2126 GCA_036277675.1 Nitrospira sp.
CTGAGGAGTTAAAGCAGGCGCAGGAGCCGGCCATGCGTCATGTGTGGGACAACCAGGACGACGAGGTCTGGAATGGCGTGTAAGCCCGGCGACCTGGAGGAGGCGTTGACACCATGAAAGCGAATGCAAAGAAGGTTTTGGAAGAGGCCATGCAGTTGGAACCCGGCACTCGTGCCATGATTGCTGAAACGCTCTTGGAGAGCCTCGATTTCGAGGAGGACTTTGAGGTGTCGCAGGCATGGCGGGCTGAGATTCAACGTCGCTGCGAGCAGATCGATCGAGGGGAAGTGGAGTTGATCGACTCCGATACGGTCATGGCGGAACTTCGGAAGAAACACGCCTGATGCGAGTCTTGTGGCATCGGGAAGCTCGAATTGAGGCGGATGAGGCGGCGAGCTTTTACGGGGCAAGACAAACGGGTCTTGACCGGCGTTTTCTCGACATCCTGGAAGATGCCCTCCACAGAATCAGCCGTCGGCCGCATATGTATCCCAACAAAATCTGAGACGGTCGAAATACTCGCGATCATGCACCTGAAGCGAGAGCCAGGATACTGGAAGGCGAGATCCGGCTGAGTCTGCACCCCTATCGCGAGCCTGGTTCCCTCGTCATCGGTGTGGATGTCGGCGGGCTCAAGAAGGGCTTTCATGCCGTCGCATGGAAGACCCGCCATGATTGACGGCCATCGGTGTTGGCGACTGGACCTGGGGAAATTCCGGCATGATGCATGGTATAGTATCTTCACTGAAAGCCGAAGGCGCCATCCGGTGTCCCTCACTCTGTCGCGGGATGTTCACTGAGGTTGGATCGCTTCGTTTAAGATAAGGAGAATCCCCATGACACGATCTGCCATGCCACGAGCAGTCGCACTCGCTTCGATGTTCGTCCTCGTCACCGCCACGGTCCTGCCGTTGCCACCGGTATTTGGCGAAGGCGGGGCCAGGCGTGATGTGGTGCGTGCTGAGGAGCAGCACCGCCAGGAGGCCGTCGAGCTCGCCACGGAGGCGGTGGTTCATGGTAAACAGGGGCATGCTGAAGCACTTGTCACCAACGCGGAAGCGGCGCTTCAGTCTGCCCTGAAGGCCGGCGAGACTCCGCATGTGGACGCAGGGATTTCGGAACTGAAACAGGCCATTGAGCATGGGAAAGCCGGTCATGCGGACGTGGCGACGAAACACGCCGAACAAGCGGTCACACACCTGTCTGAGAAGTATCGGAGCCGATAGGCTGACACACATTCTCTACTCCGCCCATGCCTGATCCTTCCGGTCTTTCCTTTACAGAGTCTCTCACCGGTCACCACCGCCGCACGTTCTACGAACGTCATCGGTCCCTCGCGGTCCTGATGATTCTCATCCTGTTTCTGGCTCCCTTTGCCGGTCTCTATGTCACGGGCCTGCTTGGATCGGTGGTGGGTGTGGTGCTGTCCGTCGCCGCCTATTATCTGATGCCCCCGCTCTGGCTTCTGCTCGGCCGCTGACCGCCTCGTGGTCGGCCTTGCTCCTCCCAGCGCGATTCTTTTAGAATGCGCCATTTTTGCGAGGTGCTTATGACCTTCCGATTGACTCTGACCCTTGTGCTGTCGATCCTCTGTCTCGCTGTGCCGGCGTGGGCCGATTTTCAAGCCGGCATGACGGCCCATGACCGTGAAGACTACGCGACTGCCTTGCGTGAGTGGCAGCCGCTGGCGGAGCAGGGCGATGCCCTGGCGCAGTATCACGTGGGGATGCTGTATCGCAAGGGCCGAGGGGTGCCGCAGGACGATGCCCAAGCACGGAAGTGGTATGCCAAAGCGGCGGCGCAGGGACTGGCCAAGGCGCAGTTCAGCCTGGGCACCTTGTATTTTAATGGAGAAGGCGGTCCGAAGGACTATCAGCAAGCCCTGCGATGGTTCCGTCTGGGGGCCAACCAAGGAGATGCGCTCTGTCAAACGAAACTCGGGATTATGTACGATGACGGGGAAGGAGTGCCGAAGGATAAGGTCAAGGCGTATATGTGGATCAGTCTGGCCGCGACGAACGGGGATAAGTCCGCGCCCATGCTGCGTGATATCCTGGCCAAAGGGATGACGGAGGCTCAAATTAACAAGGCCAAGAAATTGGCGAGTGAGTGGAAACCGGAAGGCC
>DASUMN010000017.1:0-11208 GCA_036277675.1 Nitrospira sp.
GCCGAGATTGGCCGAACCCCTCGCAATCTGGACCAAGGCGATCAGCCCGATCAGCACCATGACGCCGGAAAAGGCGAAGGCGATCTTGCGCTTGCCCATGAAATCGATGTTGGTCTTTCCAAGACTCTCTAACATGCATGCTCCCTTGTCAAACGATTGAGGTTCGGGCTGAGGCTAAGTTCCCTTAACCTCGTCCTCAACCGTAGCCTTTCCTCAAATACTCAACGTCTCCACCTTGTGCCGTTGATTCGACAGGTCAAAAATCACTTTCGTCCCCACCAACGCCGTGAAGAGATTGATCGTGATTCCCAAACAGAGCGTCACGGCAAACCCCTTGATCGGCCCGGTTCCGAACAGAAACAGGGCCACTCCGGTAATCAATGTGGTCACGTGCGAGTCGATGATCGTGAGCAGGGCTTTGTCATACCCGGCGTCGATCGCCGTTCGCACGGCCTTGCCGCTCCGCAGTTCTTCACGAATGCGCTCAAAGATCAACACGTTCGAGTCGACCCCCATACCGATGGTGAGCACGATGCCGGCAATGCCGGGCAGCGTCAAGGTCGCGGTCAGCGCCGACAGCGCGCCCATGAGGCAGAGCAAGTTCAAGATCAGCGCGAAATCCGCAATCGCACCCGACAGGCGGTAATACACCACCATGAAGATCACCACCATCACACCGGCAAAGAGCGTCGCCCGGACACCCTTGTCGATCGAGTCTTGCCCGAGCGAGGGACCGACGGTCAGGTCTTGCACGATCTTCAGCGGCGCCGGCAACGCGCCGGCCCGCAACACGATGGCGAGATCGTTGGCCTCCTGGGTTGTAAAGGTTCCGGTGATCTGCGCACGGCCTCCCGATATCCGCTCTTGAATGACCGGAGCGGAATAGATGGTATTGTCGAGGACCACCGCCATGCGTTTCTTGACGTTGTCGCCCGTGATCCGCTCGAACTCTTGTCCTCCCCTGGAGTCGAACGTAATGGACACGTAGGGATCGTTGAATTGGCCGATCGAAACCCTGGCATCGCTCAGCACATCGCCGGTCAGCATCACGCGCTTTTTGACGAGATACGGGATGCGGTATTCACGACCGGTATCTTTGTCGATCGCCCGCTCGAACAGAATCTGGTCTCCTTCTGGCAACTTGTTCTCAAACTGCTGGAGGATTTCGGCCTCCTTCTCTTTGGGGATACGAGCCGGCAAATCCACCCGCATCTGGTTGTCTTCGTCCAGCATCTTGAACTCGAGGAGCGCCGTTTCCTTGATGAGGTCTTTCGCGCGCTTCGGCTCCTTGACCCCGGGCAACTGCACCACGATTTGGTTCAACCCTTGCCGCTGCACCACCGGCTCCGCCACCCCGAACTGGTCGATCCGGTTGCGGATCGTCTCCAGCGCTTGGTTGATGGCCGAGTCCTTGATACGCTTGGACTCCGTGTCGCGGAGTTCCAAGACCAACGACGTCGCGGATCCCGCCGATTCGCGTTCCGTGAACGTCGGATAGTCGTCGATTAACTTCTGAATCTGCGCCTTCAGATCCGCGTTCTGAAATTGAAGCGTAATGGCCTCCGGTCCGGTGCGTTTGACCGATTCGACCGGAATCTTTTTGTCGACCAGCTGGTCCTGGAGCGCCGTGACCGTACGATCCACTGCAATCTCCACGGCGCGCACTTCCTCGACCTCCATGACCATGTGGATGCCGCCCTGGAGATCCAATCCCAGCGTAATCCCCTTGTTGGGAAGCACCGCCTTCGCCCAACCAGGTAGCGCTTGATACGCCGGTTGGTACGACGGCAGGAAGCACACCAGCGAGCCCACCACCATCAGCGCCAATAACCACAATCGCCCGCTGACTTTCTTCATAACGTCTTCAACCCCTCTGTTCCATGCAGCCTATGCGTCCTTATCTTTGTCCTCATCGTCTCCCCGGAGCCGGGCGATATTTTCCCGCTGTATTTTTATTTTGACATTGTCGGCGATCTGCACCGTGGCCGTGTCCTTTCCAAGATTCGTGACCGTTCCCCAAATGCCCGACGTGGTCACAATCTTGTCGCCCTTCTTCACCGCATCCACCAGCGCCTTTTGATCCTTTTGCCGCTTTTGTTGCGGGCGGATCACCAGAAAGTAAAAGATGATAAAAATCAAGGCGAACGGTACCAACGACAGCAGCCCGCCCGCTCCGGATCCCGACGATCCTCCACCTGTCCCCTCGGCCCACGCTACGGATTCCATCAGCATCGAACAGTTCCCCCTCTTTGTTAGAGATCGCGCGTCGTCTCTGTCTCGGCCTCGCCCTCAGCGGAGACCACGGCGTCGGACGATTCCCGCGTGTGCGCGCGATAAAACGCCCCTCGAAATTCCTCGAACGTGCCGTGCGCGATGGCGGCCCGAATCCGGCGCATGAGATCCGAAAAATACCAGAGGTTGTGCACCGTATTCAGCCGTGACGCCAGCATGTCCTTGACCATGAACAGATGGTGCAAGTAGGCCCGCGAGTATCGCCTGCAGACCGGACACCCGCAGTGAGGATCGATCGGCCGTTCGTCACGCGCGTACTGCGCCTGTTTGATGACGACCCGCCCGCCTGCGGCAAACAACGACCCGGTCCGGCCATGCCGGGACGGGACCACACAGTCGAACAAATCGATTCCGCGCGCGACACCTTCGACCAAATCTTCCGGATGCCCGACGCCCATGAGGTAGCGCGGCTGATTCTCCGGCAATTCCGGAACCGTCACATCGAGCATCGCATACATGTCGGCCTTGCTCTCTCCCACGGACAAGCCGCCGATCGCATAGCCGTCGAATGCCAGCGCCGTCACTTCCCTCGCCGACTTCACGCGCAAGTCCTGATCCAACCCGCCTTGCACGATGCCGAACATCGCCTGGTCCGTCCTTCGCCGGCTTGCTTGACACCGTTTTGCCCACAGGGTGGTGCGGCGCACACTGTCCTGCACCGCCTCCCGACTCGCAGGCAGCGCGACACACTCATCGAATGCCATGATGATGTCGGCTCCCAATGCTTCCTGAATCTCGACGGCGGTTTCCGGCGTAATGAAATGGGTCGAGCCGTCGAGGTGGGACTGAAACGTCACCCCTTCATCCGTCACCGTGCGCAGTTTGGCCAGGCTGAACACCTGAAATCCGCCGCTGTCCGTCAGAATCGCCCCGGACCAGCCGGTGAATTCGTGGAGTCCTCCCAGTTCGGCCACAAGTTTGTGTCCCGGACGGAGAGACAAATGGTAGGCGTTGTTCAGCATCAACCGAAATCCCAGGCTCGACAACTCGTCCGGCTCCAGCCCCTTGACCGGCCCCAAGGAACCGACCGGCATGAATGCCGGCGTCTCGATCACCGCACGGGCGGTCCGCAGCCGGCCGAGGCGGGCTTGGGTCTGCGCATCACGCTGTCGAAGCTTGTACTCGATCATCATTCGCGTGCCATGCTCTTCTACATCTGCTCGGGCGCCGAGATACCAAGCACGGCCAAGCCGTTGTGGATGACTTGCTGCACACCTTGCATTAAGACAAGACGCGCGGCGGTCTTGTCCGGCGTCAGTTCTTCAGTCGATCCCGCATCGCCCTGCTCCTGGTCGCCCATTGGAGGCAGGATCCGATGCTTGTTGTAAAACGTATGCAGCAACGCCGCCAATTGCTGCAGATAGTAGGTAACCCGGTGCGGCTCGAACGTGGCCGCGCTTGTCTGAAGGACTTCAGGAAAGGCCGAGAGTTTTCTGATCAAACCGAGTTCGTCTGGGTCGGTCAAGACCGAAAGATCCGCCTCGATGGCTGAGGGGCGTGGGATTCCCCTGCCGGCCGCCACACGCCACAGACTGCATATTCTGGCATGAGCATACTGCACGTAATACACCGGATTATCGGCGGAGCGCTGGGTGGCCAATTCCAAATCAAAATCGAGATGGGTCCGCGAATCGCGCATCAAGAAAAAGAATTTCGCGGCATCGGCCCCGACTTCGTCGATGACTTCCCTCATCGTGATGAACGATCCGGTCCGCTTCGACATCTTCACTTCGGCGCCGCCCCGCAGCAGTTTGACAAGTTGAACCAGCACCACATGCAGACGCTCTTTCGGGTGGCCATAGGCCTGCATGACGGCTTGCATGCGGGGAATATAGCCATGGTGATCCGCGCCCCAGACGTCGATCAGCAGATCGTAGCCGCGCCGGAGTTTGTCGCGATGATACGCGATGTCGGCCGCCAGGTACGTGTATTCGCCGTCCTGCTTCTTGACGACACGATCTTTTTCGTCGCCGAACTCCGATGATCGAAACCAGAGCGCGCCGTCCCGCTCCAGCAACAAACCACGGGATTTCAATTCATCGAGCACCTGTTCGACGGCCTGTGACTCGTGGAGCGACGCTTCGCTGAACCATGATTGAAACTCGACGCCAAATGATAGGAGATCCTCGCGGATGAGGCCCAACATTTCCTGATAGGCAAGCGTACGGCAGCGGTCCTCGAGGTCGGCCGGTACCGGATTTCCAGGTATGGGACCGAGCTGTTCCTTGATTCGTTCGGCCACCGCGGTGACATAGGCACCATGATACCCGTCTTCCGGAACGGCGGCGGACTGCCCGCACAGCTCCAGATAGCGCGCATAGACCGACGCGCCGAAGAGTTTCATTTGTCGTCCCGCATCGTTGATGTAGTATTCGCCGGTGACGTCGTAGCCGACCGCTTTCAGTAAGCGGACCAGGGCCTGTCCGACCGCTGCGCCACGGCCATGCCCGACATGCAACGGACCGGTGGGATTGGCACTGACATATTCGACTTGCACACGACGGCCCTGCCCAAGATCGGCCGTGCCGTAGGCAGTACCGTGGATCTCGATTTCCTTCAACACCTCTTGCCACAGCGCCGGTTTGACGGTGAGGTTCACAAATCCAGGCCTCACGATCTCCACCCGTTCGAAAAGCTGTTCCTTCCTAGGAAGATTTTCGACGATGATCTGCGCAATGTCGTACGGCGGTCGTTGTTCTGAAGAGGCCAACGACATGGCAACCGTCGAGGCCAAATCACCCCACTCAGGCCGCTTCGGCGCGTCAAGCGTGAGCGCCGGCCAGGCATCCGTTTTCAGTTGCCCCTTCTGCTTGGCCCCATTGAGAGCCCCAAGCAGAGCCGTGGCTACCATCTCTTGGACGACACCCTGAGACACGACCGATCTCCTAAGTGCTTACCATTGAAAGAAAAAATCAAATGGGGACTTTAGCACACGGGGTTTGCTGAGACAAGGTATATTGTGAGGGATTTCGAGGGGTTGTGCTCTTAACGCCGTCGCCGACGATGCTCCGGACCACATCGAGAATATCCCCAACGGGCATGGCAAGGCAGGGTTTGTCTTCACAATGACGGACGTCTTCCCAAGAACGACACACGCAGGGACTCCCCTGTAAAACCACCGCATGGGCGCCGCGTGGTGCCCACTGATTCGGATCCGTTGGACCGAATAGAGCGATCGTCGGCACACCCAAGAGAGCCGCCAGGTGAGTGACGCCGGAATCATGACCGATATACATCTGCGCCTGAGCCATCACTCCGGCCACGATTGACAGATCCTGGCCTCGCAGAACTGTTGGCGCCATCGGCAATCGCCGGCGCAACTGTGCCGTTATGGCCTCATCAGCCGGTCCCTCAAGAACAAGAGGCCCTAGACCCTCTTGATTCAGCGCCACAATGACATTAGCAAGCACCTCGACGCTTGTACACTTGTGGCGGCTTCCACTCCCTGGATGGATCAAGACGAGCGGTCGATCAGGTGAAATTCTCATGTTCAGGAGACAAGCCTGGCCTTGTTCCACCAAAAAGGTCGAAAGCTGAAGCGGTTGACCCACAAGCTCTTCAGCTGGCGATGCACCGAGCGTTTCTAGAAACCGGTCACTGTGATGTCGGGACTTCAAGTGCGGGTTGAACGGGGACTGAATCCGGATGTTCTTTACGCCATAACTTTTCAGAGCAGTCACAAAACCTGGATCTGTTTCCTTCACCCATGCCACGGCAAGATCGCACGCGTTGAGCCATTCCCTGATCTCGGCTGAATCAGGAATTGAGCCGGACCATAAGCCGGCACAGAGGGCTCCTTGCACGGACATCCACGCATCACTCAGCCGACATTCGAGCAAGAGCCTCCCCACCGGCTCATTCGAGATGAGCAGGAGACGATGATCCGGAAACTTCTTCTTGAGCCACCGCAGGGCTGGAACTGCAAGAAGGACGTCCCCCAGCGCCCCCGGATGAATGACAAGAATGGACCGCGCCATACGTTAACCGGATGGATGGGATTGCGTCGGCTGGCCGTACAACAACCGGACTGTTTCCAGATCAGCGGGTGTATTCACATTGAGGAACGAATGCCCATTCGGATCGATCTCGCGCAGTTCCTCGTACTCAACCAGTCTCACCTTGAGCGATGGATGGCCGATACAATCCTGCACCTTTAGTCTGCCGGCGTGCACCATCTCCTCAAAAACCGGCAGGCATTGCCGGCTATACACTGCATGAGTCGGCTGTACCCCCTGACTGAGACGGACAATGACGGCATCGGCCATGCTTTTCAAAGAGACCAGATAACGGATCACCTCAGAGTTGAGAAACGGCATGTCACAGGCGACGACAAAGATATGCGCAGTCCCCGCTTCTTTCAGCCCAGTGTAAATTCCCCCCAACGTCCCACAATTGGGCACGAGATCGCGCGACACCGGCACATCCGCCGACAGTGGCGGGCTATCTTGCGCGATGACAATGCGCACTTCCTGAAAGATCGAACGAAGCATGGCGAGACTTCGCTCATAGAGTCGTTGCCCCCCGACAATCAGGAATCGTTTGTCCTCTCCCATTCTCCGGCTCTTACCGCCGGCGAGCAAAATTCCAGTCACATCGTTGATCATGGCTTCATCACGCATTGGTGAGACCAAAAAAAGAGGGGGTGGGTCATCCCCACCCCCTCCGTCGATTCTTTCCCTCAGTCGGCTTGACGAACGTTAAAGGGTCTTGCCCTTCTTCCTGTTCGCACGGCGCGTGAGGACCCATCCTTCCAGCAGGACCACGCCAAAAGCAATAACCACCGGATAAATATAGGTCTCTTGAGGAACCGGGGGATTCATGAACGTGTAATAGAAGGCGGACACGGCCATCTTTCGGCCTGCATCCCCGTTGTGTCCATCCCATGCAAAGAATACGGTCGGGATATATTGGCCGACCTCAAAGAAGGTATCTTCGTCGTAGTCCTGATCCTTCTTGTTCCCCAGCGGACGTTCGATCATGACGTACCAACGGCCGTTCTTCCACTCGCCTTTCAGGACTTTGAGAGTCTCTTCGTAGTTGTCCCGCTGCTCAAAGTCCTTGTCCCAACCGGTACCTTTGAAGGCACGGAGGGAGCCATCAGCTTCCCATTTCACAATATCGACCGGGAACTGTTCATTGGTGCCGAACAAGTACCGCGGCTTGATCGGGGCTGGCAGCTCTTTCCACTTCACGGGTGTTTCGATAGCAATCGCGTCGTTATACACAGCGTAATTATTTTGGCTCGCCGCAATCGATCCCTCTTCCCCGGTTTTCGGTTCTTGCTCCTTGATATCAATGTTGACTTGCGTCGGCCCCCACGGAAGTTTTCCCTCGGCAACACTCTTCGTTCGGTCATCCCACTCCAACAAATACACGATGGACTTATCGTTGTAGAGCGATCGGACCCAGATGTCATCGATGCGATTGACGAAATTCCTGGGCTTATGCGTAATTTGTCCACCCATGGCCACATAGCGGCGCGGCGCCTTCTGCCATGGCTCCGCATCGATATCAGCGGGAATTTCACCTTCCACCATATCGGATGGAATCACGAAGTTGATTTTCGGCTTGTCCGTTAACGGATCGATCGGCAGTGGCTCTCCTGCGACATTCCGCTCGCACAGGGAGTTCACAAAATTCGCAATGTCCCATCGCTCGTCCACTGACGTATTGTCCGCGAACGATGGCATGGGCGTACCATTGACGCCGGTGGAGAAGGTACGGAAGATGTTGCTGACGTTGTAGGGATCCTGCCTGCTTCCTCGGAAATTCCAACACTTGTGCCAGTTGGCCGGCTGAATGGAAAAGCCCCAGTCGTCTTTGAGGTTAAACGCGTTCCCATCGCCCCGGCCTTCCATGCCATGGCATTCCACGCATTTCTTTTCCACAATCAACTCGGAGCCCCGCTTTTTACTCTCATCGGTCGCCGGTTTCGGCTTCAACTCCGCCAAGTTTAAGATTGTCTGAGTTTCTGATTGCTTGTCAGTGAACTTGCGGTCTTTTACGAGTTGGGTCGTCACGAAGGACAAGACTTGAAGCCGTTGCTCCTCGGACAGAATACCTTCCCACGGAGGCATCGCCGACCCAGGTAATCCATGCGTGACGGTCTCAAAAAGATCGTTTTGTCCGGCGACAGGTTTCTTCGCGTCGAAGAGAGGAAGCTCTCCGCTGGCCGTATGCCGGATTTTGAAGGTACCCTGATTGAAGTTCCGAGGCCGTGGCCACAACCGATCGGCACCCGGTCCATCGCCTGCCCCATCGACCCCGTGGCACCAGACACACTTGGTAAAGTAGACGCGCTTCCCGGCTTCGATCATTTCCGCGGAAGGCTCCGGCGCCAAGTCGCCCTTTTTGAACCCTTCAGGAAGTCCACTTTGCGCAAACACCGCAGACGCAAAACCACCGGAAGTCAGAAGGACTGCGAAGGCAGTGGCGGTAACCACACCGGCCTTCGGAGATACGCTGTTCATCATAGTCACCCTCATCTCATCCATCAAAATTTGCAAGAAATCCTGTCAGGCTTAGTCCCACGTACGGGGATAGTAGCCCGTGTGCCAATACTCAAACAAAATCACTTTCCAGATTTCATCCACGGTCAAATGCTGCTCCCACGGCGGCATCACGGAAGCCCAGGGGAATCCTTCGTTCGGCAACCCAATGCCGCCTTTCGCGACACGCCAGAAAATGAATGTTTCCTGAAGCTGCGCGATTGTTCCTGGGTCGGTGAAATTCGCCGGAATCGGATTGAACGCGAAGGCATGGAGCCCTCGTCCATTCAGGTTATCACCGTGACAGAAATGGCAATTCTGGAAGAAAATTTCTCCGCCTTCACGGACGTACTTCAAATACCCCTGGTTCTTTTCGTCCCAGGGATTGGCATTCGGCTTCATCAACCGTCCCATGCCCTGTTCCACAATATTGGCATTGGAAAATTCTTGATCGTATTTTCCTTCCGGGTTCGTCCGATATGGATTCTGCGACGTCTGCAACACATAGGTCTTCCCCTGCACTTTGGTGCTGGCCGGAGGAGCAGGATGGACGGTCCGTAGCTCGATTGGTTCCTCCGACTTCGGCATCATGGCATTGAACGAAAAGCCCCCGATCAGGATAGGGAGGAGCACCAGGTACATGTAGCGCAGCAGCCTATTCATACCGGTCTGCGCATCAAGGACATTCATAATAGGCTGCTTGAACTTCTTCCAGTCCTCTTCGTTGGCCGAGACCCACATGAAGACGGTGACCAATGCGACCGTCCCGTACATCGCGCGAACACTAAATGGGATCGGCGGGTAGACGCGGAACTTCAGATACATCATCAAGAAGACCCAGAAGCCGATTCCTTGCCAAAAACGTGGAATGCCCATCCCCATGGCATTGAGCATGTAACTCAAGCCCGTGAAGCCGAGGACATAACACCCCACCTCGAAGAGCATTTGCATCGGCATATAGCCTTCGATCAACCGCACCGTGTTTGAAGGAACGACATCAAAGATCATTCCTCCCAGCAGAAGGAGCCCGAGTGCTCCGACAAGGGCACCGAGTGACATCAATGCTTTCATCGCAAACTCCTTACTCTCCGCACAAATTCGACGGCGACAAAGTATGCTCTGCCTAAGAAATTTTGGGTGGCGGCGCGCCGACTTTGACCTGCGACAGATAATCGACGATCTTTTTCAGCGCACCGGCGCTCAGTTTTTGACCGAACACCTTCGGCATGGTGTTATCCGGGAACGGCTTCACCACATACGCGCTGGGCTCGACAATCGACTCCATGATGTATTCAGCCGGAGATTTTGCCGTACCCTTGTATGCCGGATCCTTGATCCGCTGCGCGGCAGTCGTTCCCTCTTCAAGCTTCGGACCGATCGTACCCATGGCGCCCGGGATACCGGGAATCGTATGACAGGATACGCACTGCGCCTTCGCAAAAATCTGATCGACCGGCTCCGAACCGTCCGCCATCAATGCGCTGGGTGGCCCGGACTTTTCTTCCTGCTGCTTGGGACGATCCGCTTCAGGGATGAACTTCTCATACGATTTGACGATCTCTTCAAATGACGGCGGCTCGACGCCTTCACGGAGATACATCCACGTATCAACGGCTGCAAGTTCCTCCAAACTCAAAGAGATCGGTGGTTTATGAATGGCTGGCATCGGGCTTTCCTTGTCATTGGTGCCCTTGACACCATATCCACTCACCACATAGCAACTCGGACATGAATGTGACTCCGCAATGTACTCCTGAATGTTCTCCGCGGTTCCAGAACCAGGGAAGGCTTCCTTGACGGAGTATTCACGTTTTGCAGGGTTACCCTTGGAATACTTTGGATCCTCCAGCCGTTCCTTGCGGTTTGGGAGACCCAACAAATTCGGGGCACGTTCACCGAGCATACCAGCATGGAACGCATGACAGAGTGGACATTGCCCCTTGCCGATTGCACCTTGCTCTTGATTTTTTCCAACCCCGCCGAAAATGATCTTTTCGCCCTCGTCGGCAAGCTGTTGCGATGTCATGGAATCCCAGGTCTTCTTCTCTTCTACTGGAGGAAATCCGCCTTCGACCTGTGGCAACCAGTTGCCGTATCCGGAGAGAAATGCGGCAATGAAAAACATCATGCCGCCGATCCTCAATAATGCGCTCAAATTGGTGAAATAGAGCGCCATGACAAAGGTGGTAACCGTGATCATGACGAGAGAAACCGGCAGCAGGCGGCTTTCTCCGTAGAAATTCGTCTTGTAGTTGGCGATTGCAACGAACAAGAGGAATGTCGCGATGATTCCAATGAACGTCTTAAACACAGCTCGCTTTTTCGCCGCAGGGTCGTGGATCGACACCTGGAAATACACGAGCAGACCGACCAGGATGGCCAGCGCCATCCATGCCATCGAGAGGGCTTCAGAAATCAGATTACCCAA
>DASUMN010000018.1:0-5418 GCA_036277675.1 Nitrospira sp.
GGCAGCCCCCTTGTGGAGAATGCGCGGAATATTGCACAACGTCTCGACGTTGTTCACCAACGTCGGCTTGCCGTAAAGGCCGAAGTCCGTCGGGTAAAACGGCGGTTTCTGCCTCGGCATGGCCGGCCGCCCTTGCATCGATTCCAGCATGGCGGTTTCTTCACCGGCGACATAGCTGCCGTGGCCTTCGAAGACTTGTAACTCGATGTCGAACCCGCTGCCCAGCACGTTCTTGCCGAGATAGCCCCGTTCCCGTGCCTGTGCAATCGCTTTGCTCAGATTCTCCCGCTCTTCATGATATTCATGGTTGACGTAGATGAACGAGGCCTTGGCTTGCACCGTATGGGAAGCAATCAGGCAGCCTTCGATCAATTGATGCGGCAAGGTTTTCAGCAAGTGCCGGTCCTTGAACGTCCCCGGTTCGTGTTCTCCCGCATTGCACACAAAATAGCGTTCTGGCACCCGATGATTCAGTACCTTGTCCCATTTGATCCCGGTCGGAAATCCTGCTCCGCCACGCCCGCGAAGCCCTGATTTCTTCAACTCATCGACGACCTGGGAGGCTTTCCACTCTTTCACGCACCGTGTCCAGGCTTCATACCCCCCAACCTTGAGGTAGCCATCAATCTCCCAAGGGGCACCCTCAAGTTGCTGGACAAGTCGTGGCTCGGCAACAATCGGCATAGTCCGTCTCGCGTGAATCCTCAAAAATAAGAAGATCGTACTATACGGCTCTGTCTCGCTATCCGTCAAGGCAACTGCACGGGAATGGGCCTGAATCTCAAGCAGTTAGGACTAGGGACCTATTGTATGTGGGTATAGAGGGGCAGGCGAGAAACATGTTTGCCGGTGGGATGACCCACCGGCAAACCGTGGAAATTTACCGGAAATGGCTGCCGGCTCCCATGAAGAACAACATGGGAATCGAAAGCATGAAGTTCACGCGCGAAGCCAGCAAGGCGGTCCGCCCCCATTGTGCCATCTCTGGCGGGGCCGGAGTCCCCTGCGCTGCCGCGGTGACTGCGGCAATGATCTTCTTCTGGTTCGGCCAGATGATGCCGTGGACGTTGCCCATCATGATGATGCCGAGCAGCCCACCGATCGCCAAGGCCACGGCCCCTGTGCCGCCCTTGTGGTACATGTGACCGTACAACAACACGCCGGCCACCACGGTCACGGTCGCCCCATGCCGGAACCAGTTGAGCGCAGCCGGCATCAGCTTGGGGATTACAATATTCTTGGTCGGCCCATCCAGGCTCTTCAAGAAGGACGCATTGATCAGGTTGAAGAAATACAAGAGCCCGATCCATGTGATACCAGCCAGGAAGTGCACCCAGCGAAGGATCACCTGGCCCCAGTCGGCCTCCCCTGCGCCAATGCCCGCTAACCCCATATACACCATGATCAACACGACGGTGAGGCCAAATCCCACCCCCATCGTCTGCATCGGATCTTCAAGAAATTTCATACGGCCTCCCTATTCAATACACCAGTGAGTCGATTGGTGTACGTGAGCGTCAGCGCTCTTGTCAAGCATGCAGAGCCGGTCATCCCTACGACGCCATCAGCCGATCGACTGCGGCGCAGAGCTCGCGGACGGCGTTGGCCGACGCCTCCAGCGCGGCCCGTTCCTCCGCCGTCAGCTCGTATTCCACGACCTGTTCCATGCCGCCCCGTCCGATCCTCACCGGGACGCCGACAATGACGTCTTTCAATCCGTACTCGCCCTCGCAGAGCACCGAACAGGGCAGCACTCGCTTTTGATCTTTGTGAATCGCCTCGACCATGTCCACCGCCGAGGCCGACGGGGCATAGAAGGCGCTGCCGGTTTTCAGCAGGCCGACGATTTCGGCACCGCCGTCACGCGTCCGCTTAATGATCGCGTCCAGTTTGTCTTTCGACATCAGGGATGAGATCGGCTTGCCTTTTACCGTGGTGTAGCGCGGAAGCGGCACCATTGTATCGCCGTGCCCACCCAGCACCATGGCTTCCACATCCGGCCCCGGGACGTTCAATTCGGCCGCGATGAACGAACGCATCCTGGCGGAATCCAGTATGCCCCCCATGCCGATGACCCGGGACTTGGGCAGCCCACTGACACGACGCGCCACATGAACCATTGCGTCCAGCGGGTTGGTGACCAGAATCAAGATAATGTCCGGCGAGCGGGAGACCAATTCGGATACGACGGACTTGACGATCTTCGCATTGGTGGCCAGTAACTCGTCGCGGCTCATGCCAGGCTTGCGCGGAATGCCCGACGTGATGACGGCGACCGACGAGCCGGCGGTCTCGACATAGCCGTTGGTGCCGATCACGCGTGTGCTGTACCCACACACCGGTCCGGCTTGTGAAATATCGAGGGCCTTGCCTTGCGGCACCCCCTCCGCAATATCGACCAATACGACATCGTAGGCGTCTTTCTCGGCCAAGCGCTGGGCCGTCGTGCCTCCGACATTTCCTGCCCCTACCACAGTGATTTTCGGACGCTTCATCATCGTCACCTCGTGAATCGTGAATCGTGAAACGTGAAGCGCGCAATCCTCTTACGCCTCACTTCTAACCCCTCACGCATGTTCATGTTCCGTCCA
Organism: Nitrospira sp.; assembly: GCA_036277675.1. Lineage (GTDB taxonomy): Bacteria > Nitrospirota > Nitrospiria > Nitrospirales > Nitrospiraceae > Nitrospira_D. The sequence continues at coordinate 2,592 of DASUMN010000018.1, forward strand.
GCCTGCGACTTTGAAATTGATCGTGCAAACGAAGTTTTCGTCGTCGTAGAAATTCACCTTGATCTTCTTCTTGCCGTAGGTTTTTGCCAGAAACTCCTCGGGATTGTCGACCAGCGCCTGGTAGCCGCCGGCCGGATACTCGCCCAGATCGTGAAACACCACGATCATGCCTTCCTTCACTTCTTGCAGCACTTTGGCGCGACACCGAGGGTAGACCTCCCAAAACTTGGCCTCAATCATGTCCTTGGTGGGCTCCGGACGATCTTCTCCCGGCTTCACAGGCTGGGCAAACTTCGCCAGTCGTCGGACGTAGGGGTACTGGTGGCCGGTAAACAACTTGTAGAGCCATGGCGGAACCGTCGGTCGTTCAGATGTTCCGGTCATCGATCCTCGCCCCTTTCCCCTTCCACTCCTTGTTTTTCACGTCCCACGTGTTCTATGCCGTCAGCCGCTGATAAATCCTCGGCAACTTCGCCGGCAAGGATTCCGCGCGATCAAGGACCGCGAACTGGACATCGCCGTACATGCGGTGCACATAGGCATCCGCCTCCCGGTCGATGGTCACGCAAAACGGATGGATGTACTGTTGTCTCGCCTCCCGGAGTGCCTTCTTGGTGTCTTCCAAGGCATAGTCGTCCTTATACCCGTCGTCCAGCGGACGTCCGTCACTGAGGAGGATCAACATGCGGGTCTTGGCCTCTCGCGCCATAAGTTTGGCGGAGGCATGGCGAATCGCCGCGCCATCCCGATTCTGCCGCCGGGGAGCCAGTCCGCCCAGCCGGTGTGCCGTAGCGGCTCCCAACCGGTCGTCGAAGTCCTTGATCGTGAGAAAATCGACGGACCCGCGCCCTTGCCCTGAATAGGCGAAGAGCCCGTATTGATCGCCGACGGCCTCCAGCGCTTCACAGAGCAGGACCAGACTTTCCTTCTCCACATCGATCACCCGGCGCCCGCCCTCAAGCTGCCGGCTCGTCGAGCCGCTGATGTCGACGAGAAATGCCACCGCCACATCGCGTTCTCGTTTTTCCCGCCTGACGTACAAGCGCTCGCTCCCCTCCAGACCAGCCCGGCACTCAGCTGCACGTCGTACCACGGCATCGATGTCCAGATCTTCTCCGTCGGCTTGTCCCGCCACACGACGGAACGCAGGAGGGCGCAGGCCTTCGAAAAACCTGCGAAGCGACTGCAGGGCGCTTCGCTGCGCCGCCAGGGTCTCGCCGATGCTCTCGTCGGACCCCGTTTCCGCCGGCCGCTCAATCACCTGGCACCAATTCATCCGGTAATCCTCAATCGTATGATCCCACTCCGGATAACGGACAGTCCGTTCATCATGGACTATCGATTCTGGCATCGGCGGCGGTTCCACCTCAATCGCGAGTAATTCGTCGACCACAGACGGCAGTAACCCTCCTCCGGCGAGATGTCCGCCGTCATCGGGCTTCCGTCCGTCTGGCCCGCTTCTTTGGCCGGGCAGCCGATCTCCGTGAGCTGCCTGCTTCCCAACTGATTCGGCCGGCCCCTGCTGGGTCGTGATGAACTCCGGATTCATCGTGCCACGGTACTCCCAATTGGTCACCGGCCTGTACATATCGCTCATGGACTCCGACGCGGACTGTCCCGCCCCCTGCTCTGCCGGCTCATCCTCCGTTCGGTCCGCCCCAATCATGTCGCCGCGTGGCGCCAGCAGTTCTTCCATTGCGACGTAGAGCACATGGGTCAGACGAACGGCTTGTTCCGCCGTCGCCCCCGTATGGAACAGAGGCTGGCACATGGCCCACAGCACGGATGCTTCTTCTTTAACTGCATGGGGAACTGCAGAGTCGGCCGATTCGCCCGTCGAGAGCCGCAAGAGACAATCGACAAGCAATTCCTTCACCGTCAATCCATGAGCAGGATCGCGCGGGGTGATGGAGTCGGCCGCGAGCTGCGCCAATTCGCGCCGCAGGCCCGGATATTCCGCCTGGAGCAAGAACTCGGTGCGCGCATCTTCCAAGACGGTCCAGAGATCCCTGGCGAGGAGCGGGTGGGGATAGAGCTGGAACAGCGCCGCCAGCGTCTCCGGCATCACCTCTTGTGAGCAGCCATAGCGCCGTTGCACGGCGTCAATCACGTCCGCAAGGGCTTCCACTTTGAGCCGATAGGTTCCGAATTCCACATGGCCTGCTTCGTGCGCGGCCATGACCAGATATAACCGCTCGTTCTCTGCTGCCGTGGGATACCGGCGCAGTACCGCGGGCAACGCCATCGTCCGTCCATCCGGGCTGACGGTCGCGCGTGGAGTCGCGGCCGCCAAGGAATCCGGCAGCACCGTAATGGACACCTCCGTTCCACAGAGGCCTTGGACAAAGAGCTTGATCTTCCGCGCGACGTGCCGAAGCGGCACACCGCTCAGTGCCTGCTCGACCGACGAGAGCGCTTTCTGAGATTCCACCGCGAAGTAGGCCCGGGCGCCTTCCGGACTGTAAGCCAGCACGTCCATACCTGTTTTGAACCAGGTCTCGAATCGTGATCCGGTCTGAGGCCCGTCACCGATCAATCCGATGATTTCCGGACAGCGCCGGAGATAGCTCGCTGCTGCCACCGAATCTTGTTCCGCCAGCAACGCACCGTATTGCAACACCGTGAGCTGCCATTTCTGCGACGGAAGCGCCTGCAATAGACGGGGTGATTCAGCCAGCCACGCGACCCCGGCTTCCGGCGACCGTTTGGCCAGCAGCGTTCCCACCGACAGCGTCTTCGCGCGAGCGGCCGGTTGATCGATCTCCGCCAAGATCGCCGGACTGGTCCGCATGAATTCCATGGTGGCCATATAGTCCGGCTTGCCTAA
>DASUMN010000019.1:0-6335 GCA_036277675.1 Nitrospira sp.
GCGCTCCCGCCGGATGTTGCTGCGCCCATGGTCATGCGGCTCTTCCCCTCTCAAGTGCCCGTAGCCGTTTTGCAAGTAGAGTCAGAAGAGGAAACCCCGGCTGAGCTCTATAACCTGTGCGTCATGCGAATTCGCCCCATGCTTGTCACGATACCTGGCGCGATTTTGCCGCATCCCTACGGCGGCCAGGACATGCAGGTCATGATCAATGTCGATCAGGATAAACTGAGAGCCCGTCACCTCACTACAGAAGACGTGCACCAGGCTATCGAGCGACAAAACCTTGTGTTGCCAGGCGGGGACATGAAGATCAAGGAGACGGACTGGCTCGTTCTAACGAACGCGTCTCCGTTGAAAATCGAGGAGTTTGACGACATCCCCATCAAACGAGAGGGCAACGCCTTCATCCATTTGCGTGACGTGGCCACGGTTCGTCTTGCGGGGCGTGTACAGACAAACTCCGTACTGGTCGACGGAAAACAGGCCGTCATCGTCGTCGTCATGAAGAGCAGTGAAGCGTCGACCATCGACATCGTGGACGGCATCCGAAAAATGATTCCACGCATTCAGGAGGTTGTGCCTGCAGATGTAAAAGTGAGTCTCCTAAGTGACTCCTCGGTCTTCGTGAGGGACGCGATTGCCGATGTGTTGCACGAAATGATTATCGCCGCCGCCCTGGTGGGTTTCATTGTCCTGCTCATGCTCGGGTCATGGCGGCCCACCGTCATCGTGCTGACGTCGATTCCACTCTCCATTCTCAGTTCCATAATCTGTCTTCATCTCCTAGAGCAATCGATCAACATCATGACACTCGGTGGATTGGCGCTGGCTGTGGGCATTCTCGTCGATAACGCGGCAGTCATGATCGAAAATATCGATACCCACCTTGCGATGGGGAAGCCGCTAGAGGAAGCGATCATTGACGCCGCCAATCAGATCATTCTTCCGACGTTCGTTGCCACCCTTGCCATCACCATAGTATGGGTCCCTCTGTTCCATTTGACCGGCATTGCCGGTTGGATATTCCCCGCGATGGCCGAGGCGGTCGTTTTCGCGATGCTCGCGTCCTTTATTCTGACCTATACGCTCGTTCCGACCATGGCGAAGTATGTGCTGAAGGTTCATCACGCGACGGGTCCTGGGGGTGGGGTCTTTGCTCGCTTCCAACATGGATTCCAGGAAGCCTTCGAACGATTCCGTGATCGGTATGCGGCCATGCTAGAAAGCGTGGTGGCGCATCGGGTGTCCTTCGTGATGATATGCCTGGTGTTTTCCGGTGCATCGCTCGTGCTGTTTTACTTTAATGGTCAAGAGTTCTTCCCCATGATCAAGGGGGGACTGTTGCAAATGCACATGCGGGCCCCCCTCGGCTTACGGATTGAGGCCGCAGGGCGTGTGGCGTCGCTTGTTTCAAACGATATCAGGGAGATGCTGCCAGGCAACGTTGATGCGGTTGTCAGTAATTGCGGACTGCCGGTCGGAGCGCATAACCTCGCGTTCATCCCGACGCCGACGATTGGCACTCAGGATTGTGACCTCACCATCACGCTGAAGGATCAAAAGTCACCGGTCTGGGACATACGGAACAAGCTCCGCAAGGGTCTGTCGGAGCGTTATCCTGGAACAGAGTTCACCTTTCAGCCGGCCGATCTCAGCGATAAGATTCTGAATTTCGGCTCGCTCGCGCCGATCGATCTGCAGATCAACGGTCCCGACCTCTATGCCAATTATGAGTACGCCCAAAAATTGGCGGGGAAGTTTCGTCATATACCGGGAGCTGTGGATGTGTATATCTATCAGACCATGTTTCAGCCGACCATCCTAGTTGAGGGTGACCGACGATTCGCCTTAGGGCTCAACCTGAACCAGAGAGACTTTGGTTTCAACATGCTCCTGGCCACTGCAGGCAGCCAACAGATTGACCAGAAATATTGGCTCGACCGTTCGACGCAACAGTCATATCGTCTCAATGTCTATACTCCTCAGCCGCAGCTGGCGAGCATCGGAGATCTGCAAACCATCCCGGTCTCTCCCGAAGTGCGCGAAAGCGGAGACGGGGCTGAACCGAAGGTACATCTGCTCGGTAACGTCACCAAGTTATCCTTAATCGGAACGCCGGGTGTGGTGACGCATCGGAACCTTCTGCCAATGATCGACGTCTTGGTGTCTTCTGAGGGACGAGATCTTGGTGGAGTACTGGCCGATGTCAAAAGTATCGCCGAAAGCATGAAGGGCGAACTGCCGCGTGGTGCTGAAGTGGAAATCCACGGCCAGGCCGAGGTCATGCATGATGCCTTTGTCGAACTCGGAGGTGGCCTCCTTATCGCCATCGTGCTGGTCTATCTCCTGATCGTTGTCAACTTTCAGTCTTGGCTGGACCCATTCATTATCGTCACGGCTTTGGTGGGCGCGTTTGCCGGTATTGCGTGGTCACTGTTCGTGACGCACACCTATATCTCCGTCCCGGCGCTGACCGGGGCGATCATGACGATGGGGACAGCCACGGCCAATTCAATCCTTCTCGTCGCATACGCCCGTGAGCGGTTGGCTGTCCACGGTGACGCGCTGCGCGCTGCGGTTGAGGCGGGCAAGGGCCGTATACGTCCAGTTCTCATGACCGCAGCTGCAATGATTTTCGGCATGCTCCCGATGGCGATGGCCAATTCCCAGAATGCGCCGCTGGGCCGAGCCGTCATGGGAGGCTTGACGGTTGCGACTCTGTTTACCCTGTTTTTTGTGCCCTGCGTGTACGCGATCATTTATCATCGGCGAAATCTTCTCCAAAAGGAGCATGCCTGATATGAACAAGTTAGGTGGAAAAATCATTGCGGCCCTCGTCATCATCATGCTCTTTGCAGTTCTCTTTTATCGGATCAAGGAGGGGCAGCAGGATGCTATCGCCTTGCAGAAGGACACCATGGAGATCGCCATAACTCCGGTCGCCCTTACGCACGCTAAGGTGGTCGAGCCGAGCGAAACGATTACCCTCCCAGGAAATATTGTCGGATGGTACGAGGCGCCTATCTATGCGCGTGTCGAGGGCTATGTCAAAGCGTGGCACAAGGACTACGGGGATCTCGTAAAAAAAGGCGACATACTCGCCGACATTACTACGCCCGATCTTGATGCCGAGTACAATCAAGCGCTGGCCGATCTGGAATCTGAACGTGCCAGGAATTCTCTTGCTCAACTGACCGCACAGCGGTATGTCGCCATGCGCGAACACCAAGCGCTCTCCGAACAAGCTATCTCGGTGCAGCTTGCGGAAGCCCAGGCCGCGGCGGCAAAAGTCAGGGCAGCTGAGCAAAAGGTGAAGAACATCGAGGCCTTCATTGGGTTTAAGAATATCAGGGCCCCTTTTGATGGAGTGGTGACTCAGCGGAACATCAATGTCGGAGATTTGGTGAGCAAAGAGGGCAATCTCAGCGGCACTGATGCCAAAAACAACCTCTTTACCGTCGCCGAAGTCGATAAACTCCGCCTCTTTGTGAACGTGCCGGAATCATTCGGACCTTTCCTAACAACAGGACTGAAGGCTGATGTCACGGTACCGCAACTTCCCAATCGCCATTTTGATTTCAAGTTTCTGACCGTCGCGAAGGGGTTTGAGGTGAGCACTCGCACGGCGGTGACCGTCTTCACCATTGACAACAAAGATCGGGCCCTATGGCCCGGCTCGTATGCCAGCGTACGCCTCACCGCTCCCGTGGACAGAAAAGTGATGACCATTCCCACGAGTGCACTCGTGTTTCAGGAGCACGGCACCCAGGTGGCTGTGGTTGTGGATGACGAGCGGCTACACTTCAAACCGATTACGGTCGCCAAAATTTACGACAATTTTATTGAAGTGGCGGAGGGACTCACTGAAAGCGATCGGATCGTCAACAACCCAAGTGCGGCCTTGCTCGAAGGCGATAAAGTGAGAATCGTCACAGCGGCAGTTGGCTATGACATCGTTAATACGCAAGCCAAGGCACCGGAACAGACAAACTCAAAACACTGACTCTCAACAACATATTCTTATGAAAAACCAAAGTTATCGTCACCGGTTTGCCAACGATCAGCCCCTCACGCGCATCCGATTCTCCTGGTTAGGGCGCAGTACTGTCCTGCTGGCGATTTTGAGTCTGCCAGCTTGCGGCTGGTTTCCGGCCGTCAACCTTGCACCGAAGTATGAGCCGCCTCAATACGTCGTTCCTGACTCGTGGCAGGGTGCGAGTCCTTTTGTCGTGGCTAAACCGTCGGATGAAGTACTTCGTCCGGATTGGTGGAAACTGTATAACGATCCGGTGCTTGATGGGCTCATTGAACAGGCCATGGCGGCCAACCCTGATCTGCAGGCAGCAGCCGAACGGTTTGTCCAAGCGCGAGATATCATGATGGCGGCGAGGTCCGAGTATTTCCCGCGGATCAGTCTTGAGATGGGGGCTTCTCACAATAGGCAATCGCACGATCGGCTTTTCCGCCCGGAGAACAGCCCGCTTCAGTCAAGCACCGTGGAGCCAGGGGGTATCGCATCCTGGGAACCTGATTTCTGGTCGCGCCTCCGCAATGCCGCCCAGGTCGAGATCTACCGCGCTGAGGAACGCGCAGCGGAATATGGCCTTGCTAGGCTAAGTCTGCAGGCCGAGGTCGCCGCGAATTATTTCACCATCCGGGGGTTTGACGCCCAAACCGCGATTTACAAGCAGTCGATTGATCTCTACAGAGACACGCTCAATGTCGTCAAAACTCAGTTTGCTGGTAAGATCGCCTCGGCACTTGACGTCGCTCGCGTGGAATCCTTGCTTTATGGAACAGAGTCGCGATTGGCACGAATAGAAGGCCAACGTCAGGTCGCCGAACAGGCCGTCGCCGTCCTGGTCAATTTGACGCCGGATAGTTTCAAGATCGAACCGTTGGACGAGCTTCGGGTTGCCAAGTTCGGCATACCAAGCACGCTCCCGTCTACCCTGTTGGAGCGCCGACCGGATGTCGCCATGATGGAGCGACGGATGGCGGAAGCGAATCGCGTCATCGGTATTGCGAGAGCCGCCTTTTTCCCCAACGTTTCGTTCCGACTCAGCGGCGGATTTGAAGAGAAAGGCCTAGACTTAATTAAAATTGCCAACAGTTTCTGGTCCTACGGGGCGGCCTTTGAACTGCCATTATTCCAGAGCGGTTATCGCCGAGCCCAATTGCAACAGTCCTGGTCCGCCTATCGTGAAACAGAGGACCTGTACCGTATGACCGTCTTAAAAGCCTTTCGGGAGGTTGCGAACAACTTGACGATGACGAACCGATTAACGGTTGCGGCAGATCGTCAGGATGCAGCCGTCGGGGCGAATTTCAAAACCCAAAACCTCACCATGCAACTCTATCGCGGTGGTCTGGCGAACAGTCTTGAAGTCATTTATGCCCAGCTTGCCACGCTTGAGTCTCGCATCAACTCAGTCGAGATCAAGACGGAACTACTGAAGTCCTCCGTCGAGCTCGTCCGCGCTTTTGGTGGAGGATGGAATCGGGATCAACTCCCGACCGACGATCAGATTCAGCCGTTTGGCCTTTTCCAATACTCCGACCTCGATAAGCCGAAGCCGGTAGGGGGAATCGATGTCAATACCGGTGAAGCGGCTAAACCCTTTAATGACCTCACAAAGCCTCCCAAGCCGTGAGTAGTCGTGCGCATCCTTTAATGGGGTATTTAGTGTGCGATGACCTCGTCAGCCTTCCCCAGTTATTCACATCGAATAAACGATGTGATGGCAAGTTACACGTGGAGCCTACGTTTACCGGGCAGCCCTACACTTTCAGCCGGAAGAGGACATTATGAAGTGGACCACAACATTGACTATCCTCCCAATGATCGCTCTTTCTTGCTTTCCAATGAGAGGATACGCCGAGGATGTACCGAGTATTTCCCCTGAAACAGTTGCGGACCATGTGTATGCCGTGGTCCAAAGTCACCGTGCCTTCTACACGACACACGTCGTCCAACTGCTTGAGGAGCAGGGAGTGGCAAAATCAGGCGGAGAATGGGCTACCCAAAAGAAGACCATTCCCTTGCCCGTGCAGGTCATTAACGAAACCAGCCAGATGTTTTCTACGAAAGCCATGGGGCTCCGTTACCGGTTGATCAGCCTGTGGCCCATTAGCCAGAAAAATAGCCCACGTGATCAAGCGGATAAGAGCAGCTTGGAAGCTCTGGGGCAAAGACCTGAACGGCCCATCACTCGTACCGTCACGATTGATGGTCAGACCTACTTTCATGCTGTGTACGCCGATGTCGCGGTCAGCCAAGCTTGCGTAGCCTGTCATAACACTCATCCAAACAGTCCCAAAAAGGATTTTCAGGT
>DASUMN010000020.1:0-12651 GCA_036277675.1 Nitrospira sp.
CGCAGGCCTTCGAAAAACCTGCGAAGCGACTGCAGGGCGCTTCGCTGCGCCGCCAGGGTCTCGCCGATGCTCTCGTCGGACCCCGTTTCCGCCGGCCGCTCAATCACCTGGCACCAATTCATCCGGTAATCCTCAATTGTATGATCCCACTCAGGATAACGGACAGTCCGTTCATCATGGACCCTCGATTCTGGCATCGACGGCGGTTCCACCTCAATCGCGAGTACTTCGTCGACCACAGACGGCAGCAACCCTCCTCCGGCGAGATGTCCGCCGTCTTCGGGCTTCCGCCCGTCTCGTCCGCTTCTTTGGCCGGGCAGCCGGTCTCCGTGAGCTGCCTGCTTCCCAACTGATTCGGCCTGCCCCTGCTGGGTCGTGATGAACTCCGGATTCATCGTGCCACGGTACTCCCAATTGGTCACCGGCCTGTACATATCGCTCATGGACTCCGACGCGGACTGTCCCGCCCCCTGCTCTGCCGGCTCATCATCCGTTCGGTCCACCCTGATCATGTCGCCGCGTGGCGCCAGCAGTTCTTCCATCGTGATGTAGAGATCATGGGTCAGACGAACGGCCTGTTCCGCCGTTGCCCCCGTATGGAACAGAGGCTGGCACAGGGCCCACAGCACGGATGCTTCTTCTTTCATTGCATGGGGAACTGCGGAGTCGGCCGACTCGCCCGTCGAGAGCCGCAAGAGACAATCGACGAGCAATTCCTTGACCGTCAATCCATGAGCAGGATCGCGCGGGGTGATGGAGTCGGCCGCCAGCTGTGCCAATTCGCGCCGCAGGCCAGGATATTCCGCCTGGAGCAAGAACTCGATGCGCGCATCTTCCAAGACGGTCCAGAGATCCCTGGCGAGGAGCGGGTGGGGATAGAGCTGGAACAGCGCCGCCAGCGTCTCCGGCATCACCTCTTGTGAGCAGCCATAGCGCCGTTGCACGGCGTCAATCACGTCGGCAAGGCCTTCCACTTTGAGCCGATAGGTTCCGAATTCCACATGGCCTGCTTCATGCGCGGCCATGACCAGATATAACCGCTCGTTCTCTGCTGCCGTGGGATACCGGCGCAGTACCGCGGGCAACGCCATTGTCCGTCCATCCGAGCTGACGGTCGCGCGTGGAGTCGCGGCCGCCAAGGAATCCGGCAGCACCGTAATGGACACGTCTGTTCCACAGAGGCCTTGGACAAAGAGCTTGATCTTGCGCGCCACCTGCCGAAGCGGCACACCGCTCAGTGCCTGCTCGACCGAGGAGAGCGCTTTTTGGGATTCCACCGCGAAGTAGGCCCGGGCGCCTTCCGGACTGTAGGCCAGCACGTCCATACCGGTTTTGAACCAGGTCTCGAACCGTGATCCTGTCTGAGGCCCGTCACCGATCAATACGACGATTTCCGGACAGCGCCGGAAATAGCTCACTGCCGCCACCGAATCTTTTTCCGCCAGCAACGCACCGTATTGCAGCACTTTGAGTTGCCATTCCTGCGACGGAAGCGCCCGCAATAGACGGGGTGATTCAGCCAGCCACGCGACCCCGGCTTCGGGCGACCGTTTGGCCAGCAGCGTTCCCACCGACAGCGTCTTCGCGCGAGCGGCCGGTTGATCGATCTCCGCCAAGATCGCCGGACTGGTCCGCATGAATTCCATGGTGGCCATATAGTCCGGCTTGCCTAACGTATTCGGAACCACCAGTGTCGTGGCAAAGGAAAGCCAGGTCCGCGCCTCGCCGACCGGCAGCACGGACGCCACGTGGTAAATCTGGCGAATATATTCGAGCCCGACCACCACATCGGCCGCCACCAGCTCGAGGCCGATCTCGAGCCACGGCCGCAGCTCATCGAGCGAAACGACGGACAGCATGTGCGGCGCGGCCCGCAGATATTCCAATGTGACGTTGGCATCCTGATCGGCCAGTTCCAACCCCATTGCGAGGACCGCCGTTCGCGCATCGGGCTGCTCGATCAGGCCGAGAATCAGTGGACTGTCTTTGAAGTATTTGAGCGCCGTGGCACCGGAGGATTCGGCCAGCGCGATACCCAGGTCGAGCCACGAGATGACATGGGAGAATCCGGCGCGCCGATCCAACTCGGGAAGCGCTTCGATAGCCGCGCGGGCCGCCTTGGCCGACACTGCTTCCAATTCATCGAGGAGGGTCAGCACTGCCGCACACGTATCGGACCGGTCCGCGGTCTCAGCCAAACGAACGGCGAGTGCTTCCGAAACGGTAGACCCCAACTCGCCGGCCAGCCGCTCCCTCAATCTTGTCTGGGTTGAATATTCAGCCATGATGCCCGCCGGAATCGATTGAAGAGGCGGATTGTAAAGGAGCGAATTCTCCTTGTAAACTAGCCCCTCGCGGCAGTTTCCGTCCCGACGAGAGGAGCAGAGCAATGGCTGAACCGACGCAAGAGAGTCTCGACAAGATCGTGAAGTTCGTAACGGGGTTCGCCGAAAAGAGCGGTACGGCCATGCATCCCAACCCGGCCGTGACCGACGCCGTCGTCAAAGGCCTTGCGATGCATGTCGATGAACTCGGCAAACCGCTCTGTCCGTGTAATTTCTACAAGGACAAACAGGCCGAAGCCAAACTCCGCCGATGGATCTGCGCCTGCGACGAAATGCAGATTTACAAATACTGCCACTGTCTGCTTTTCGTGCGCGAGGACGGGATGCCGATTACCGAATATCTGCCTGAGGGGCATGAAGGCCGTGAAGTGTACGGGCTCGTCACCGACCCGACCCCGGAGAAAGGCCGCGCGCTCAAACATAAGGCGGCTGCTTCATCCCCGGAACCGAACGAACCGCTGCCGACTTCGTAGGGACACGATCTTACTTTCGCTCCTTGATCGCCCGTTCGACTTCTCGGCCGGCTTCGCGAGCTTTGATAGTATCCCGTCGGTCGTATAGCTTCTTGCCCTTGGCAAGTCCGAGTTCGACCTTGGCCTTGCCACGCTCGGAGAAATAGATTCGGAGGGGCACCAGCGTCAGTCCCTTTTGTTGTGTTTTCCCGAGCAACTTGTGGATTTCTTTTTTGTGGAGCAGCAACTTGCGCACCCTGAGCGGGTCATGGTTCATCAAGTTCCCATGACTGTACGGGCTGATGTGGCAGTGATAGAGAAACGCCTCACCGTCTTTCACGCTCGCATAGCTGTCCTGGAGGTTCGCTCGTCCGTCGCGCAGTGACTTGACCTCCGTGCCTGTGAGCATGATCCCGGCCTCGAATTTCTCCTCGATGAAGTAGTCGTGGTACGCCTTGCGGTTCGTCGCCACGATTTTCTGCGGCTCTTCCTTGGTTTTCATCGTGTGGTCAGCCGTTACCTATCTCGCGGTTCGCGCCCGCCTCATGGCTGATCCCAGGACAGGTTTCCTGCTAGAATGTGCCATGGCTAAGGCGAAATCGCTCGATTCCTTCGGTGCCATTCTCTCCGGTCTTGCCAAACGGCTCGGCCTCGAAACCAGGCTGCTGGAGCTGCGCCTCCAGCACGACTGGCACGACATCATCGGCGAGCCTATCGCGTCACACACCTGGCCGACTCAAATCCGGTTCAAGAAACTGTATCTGGTCGTGCAGAATTCGGTGTGGCTGCAACAGCTCACCTTCTTAAAGCCCACCCTGCTCGCCAAATTGCGTGACGCCGCCGGGACGGAACTGATCGGCGAGATCGTGCTGCGCGTTGGAGAGATTCCCTCGTCGAGATCCGCGCCGGCTGCTGCGTCCCCAGGCGGGAATCTATCCGAGGTTCAGTTGGACGCCGATACCGTCTCTCACACCACCGGGATCCAAGATCTCGAACTCCGTGAGCGATTCACAAGGGTGATATCGAGATACCCTTCTCAACCGGCTCTGCCTCAACCGGCAAGGGATCGGTCACGCGCCCTTTAAAAAGGAGCCGCGTCTTGCTGGTCACCTGTCCATTCTTGGAGAGAGGGCCTATGCCTCCCTCTTCCTCTTGATCCAGCAAGCGATAGTAGCCGCGCATCGATCGTTCATAATTCTTGATGACCTCGGTGTCGCCGGCCAGATACTTAGCCAGGACTTCCGGATCCGTCCACCCGTGGTCATCGAACACGTAAATCACGATCCGTCCGTACGGACCGCCGGGATCGCCTGGAGTGGTCGGATAGATCTTCATGCGGGCGAAATCGTGCGTCTCATGGCTGACCTTCCGAAAACGCTTCACCAGCGATTCAATTTCCTCATCAGTGGTTCCGCGAGGAACGTCCGTTGCGACGAGATGGCCTGATTGCGCACCGACCGTATAGGGAGGAATCGATCGATCGGGACGGCTGAGATACATACCGCCCCAGATCAGAGCGAACGATCCCACAAAGACCCAGAGCGCGAATTTGACGACGATATCCAGCGGCTTCTTTGTCTTGGACTCGGAGGGAGCCATGGAAAGGTCGTGTCGTGGAAGAGTAGCCCAGCCTGTCTAGGCCTCGGAGGCATCCTCAGGAGCTGGATCTTCCCGTTCGCCCGTTTCGGCCAGCCTGGCCACGGCCACCACGCGATCCTCGTCTCCTTCAAGATCGAGAATGCGGACGCCTTGGGTGTTGCGGCCAATCTCGCGAAGGTCACCGACTTTGCAGCGAAGGACTTTGCCCTGCGCCGCCATCAACATGATTTGGTCGCTGTCCCTGACTTGAAGAAATCCGACGGCGAACCCGTTCTTCTCCGTGGTTTTGACGCTGATGATGCCCTTGCCGCCACGGCCCTGCACGCGATACTCGCCGACCGGTGTCCGCTTGCCGTACCCGCCTTCGGTGACCGTCAGGATGGACGTGGTCGAGTCCGGGGTAATCGTCTCCATGCCGATCACTTCGTTGCCTTCCTCCAGCGTGATGCCTTTCACGCCATAGGCGGTCCGTCCCATGGACCGGACCTCACCCTCGGCGAACCGAATTGTGATCCCCTGCTTCGTCCCCAGTAAAATTTCCCGCTGGCCGTCGGTCAGTTGTACACCGATCAGCTTGTCGCCTGCTTCCAAACCGAGGGCGATGATGCCACCTTGGCGCGGGTTACTGTAGGCCGACAGTTCGGTTTTTTTGACGAGTCCGTTCTTCGTCGCCATCACAGCGAACTGATCATCACGAAATTCTTTCACCGGCAACGTGGCCGTCACCTTCTCGCTCCCGGCCAGAGCCAGCAAATTCACCAGGGCCTTGCCTTTGGCCGCCCGGCTGGCTTCCGGAATCTCATGCACCTTGAGCCAATAGACCTTGCCGGCATCGGTGAAAAACAGCAAGGTCTGATGCGTCGACGCGGTGAACAAGTTGACGACGAAATCCTCGTCCTTGATGCCCATACCGATCTTGCCCTTGCCGCCACGGCGTTGCGCGCGATAGAGCGAGACCGCGTTGCGCTTGATGTAGCCGGCGTGCGAAATCGTGACGACGACTTCTTCCTCCGCAATCAAGTCCTCGATGTTGATCTCGCCTGCTTCTTTGACGATTTGAGTCCGGCGCTCGTCCCTGTACGCTTCGTGGATCTGGGTCAGCTCGTCCTTGATGATCGAGCGCACCAGTGCCTCGCTCGCCAGAACCGACTTGAGGTATTCGATCTGTTTCAGGACGGCTTGATATTCCTCGACGAGCTTCGCGCGTTCGAGCTGTGTCAACCGCTGGAGCCGCATGTCGAGGATCGCGTTGGCCTGGATCTCGGTCAACTCAAACTGCCGCATGAGGCCGGCGCGAGCTTCGTCGGGAGATTGCGACCGTCGGATGAGCGCAATGACGGCGTCGAGATTATCCAGGGCAATCTTCAGCCCTTCGAGGATATGCGCCCGTTCCTCGGCTTTTCTCAGCTCGAACGCGGTCCGGCGCACGACGACTTCGCGCCGGTGATCGAGGAAATGCCGTAAGATCTGTTTGAGCGTCAGCACCTCCGGGCGATTGTTCACCAGCGCGAGCATGATGACGCCGAAAGTCGACTCCAGCTGCGTGTTTTTATAGAGATTGTTCAGGACGACCTGGGGGATCTCGTTACGCTTCAGTTCGATGACGACGCGGACCCCTTCTCGATCTGAGGATTCGTCGCGGAGATCGGAAATGCCCTTGAGGCGGTCGTCCTGGATCAGCTCGGCGATCTTCTCGATCAACTTGGCCTTGTTGACTTGGTAGGGGACCTCTGTGACGATCAACCGGTCCCGGTCCGTGCGAGGATCGGTCTCCACAACCACCTTCGCCCTGATCTTGATCAGACCTCGTCCGGTCTCATAGGCCTCTTTGATACCGCCGAGGCCATAGATGAAGCCGGCCGTCGGAAAATCAGGGCCGGGAATTTTCGCCATGAGCTGCGCCACCGTGGCCTCCGGGTTCTCCAACAGCAGGAGCAGCCCGTCGATCACTTCGCCGAGATTGTGCGTGGGAATGTTGGTCGCATAGCCGACCGCGATCCCGCCTGCCCCGTTGATCAGAAGATTGGGTACTTTGGTGGGGAGGACGAGCGGCTCTTGGCGCGAGTCGTCGTAGTTGGGTCCGAAGTCGACCGTGTCCTTGTCGATGTCGGCCAGCATGTCTTCCGCCAGCTTGGTCATGCGCGCTTCGGTATAGCGCATGGCCGCGGGCGAATCGCCGTCCATCGAGCCGTAGTTGCCTTGGCCGTCCACCAGCGGATAGCGCATGTTGAAGTCCTGCGCCATCCGGACCAGCGTATCGTAAATGGCCGTGTCGCCGTGGGGATGATAATTCCCCATGATCTCGCCCACGATCTTGGCGGATTTGCGGTAGGCCCGGTTGGAAGCCAGGCCCATCTCGTTCATGCCGTACAGGATCCGGCGATGGACCGGCTTGAGCCCGTCGCGGACGTCGGGCAGCGCGCGCCCCACGATCACGCTCATCGCGTAATCCAGGTACGACGACTTCATCTCGTCTTCGATCGCGATCTGGCCTAGTCTCTCGTCCGGGGGCATCGTTCCTCGTTAATCGTGAACCGTGAACCGTTAAACGTCCGGATCCTGGACGATTAACGATTCACGAATAACGTTTACACGTCCAAGTTTCGCACCTCAAGCGCATGCGTCTGGATAAAGTTCCGGCGCGGCTCGACCTCATCGCCCATGAGGATGGTAAAGATCTCGTCGACACCGGGCACGTCTTCCAGCTGCACCCGCAAGAGCGTGCGCTTTTCCGGGTCCATGGTGGTCTCCCACAACTGGCCCGGATTCATTTCACCCAATCCCTTGTACCGCTGGATGCTGAGCCCTTGCTTGCCGAGCTCAAGGATCGCCTTGACCGCCTCGGCCGTCGAGAGCAACGGCTGTTCCTGCCCATCGGCCTTGAGCTTGTACGGGAGGTGCCCGATCCCGATCGCCGAGGGCGTGAGCTTCTGGAGTTCTCGGAAATCTGCGGAGCCGACTAGGTCGTGCGTGATGTCCAGCTGATACAGCGTGCCGTTGGCATGGAGGCGGCACACGATCTTATTCGACTGGTGTTCCTCATCCGGCAGGATCTCGATCGCCGGCTCCAGCTTCGGAAACACGAGCTGAAGCGTCTTCTTCACATTGGCAACCGCCCGAGCGAGCGCCTCACGATTCTTCAGCAGCTCGCGGTCGAGCCCCGGCTCGTCCACGAACGTCCGCAGCATCGCCGCTTCGTGCGGTTTCTTGTTGAGCCGGGCCAACAGTGTCTCGAACGCGATCATCTTTTTGAGGATGGGCAATAGCCGGCGCCCGGTCACGTACCCTTGCGTGCCTTCGATGTAGAGTTCGACGTCTTCGACGGCCAGGTCGGCCAGATACTCGTTCAGCGCGTTCTCGTCCTTCAAATATCGCTCGGTCTTGCCTTTCTTCACTTTGAAGAGCGGCGGCTGCGCGATATAGATGTACCCACGCTCCAGCAGCTCCGGCATCTGCCTGAAAAAGAACGTCAGCAACAAGGTACGGATGTGGCTGCCGTCCACATCGGCGTCGGTCATGAGGATGATCTTGTGATAACGCGCTTTGGCGATATCGAATGCGTCTTTGTCGCTTTTGTCGCCTTCCTCCCGTTTGCGGCCGATCCCGGTGCCCAGGGCCATGATGAGCGTCCGGATCTCGTCGCTCGTGAGCATCTTATCGAAGCGCGCTTTCTCGACGTTCAGAATCTTGCCTTTGAGCGGTAGGATCGCCTGGAACTTGCGGTCCCGTCCCTGCTTCGCCGAACCGCCGGCTGAATCACCCTCGACGATATACAGCTCGCTCAGCGCCGGATCTTTCTCCGAGCAATCGGCCAGTTTGCCGGGAAGCGATCCTCCATCGAGCGCGCTCTTGCGCCGGATCAGGTCCTTTGCTTTGCGGGCTGCTTCACGGGCCCGGGCCGCGTCGACCGCCTTGCTGATGATCTTGCGCGCGACCGGCGGGTTTTCCTCGAAATAGGCGCCGAGCTTCTCGTTAACCGCCGTCTCGACGACGCCTTTGACTTCGCTGTTGCCGAGCTTCGCCTTGGTCTGCCCCTCGAACTGCGGGTTGCGGACCTTCACACTGACCACAGCGGTGAGTCCTTCACGCACGTCGTCGCCGGTCAGCGACTCGGTATCCTTCTTCAGCAAATCGTTCGCGTTCGCGTAGCTGTTGATCGTGCGGGTCAGCGCGGCCTTGAAGCCGATCAGGTGTGTCCCGCCTTCCTTCGTATTGATGTTGTTGGCGAAGGAGAAGAGGTTCTCCGCATAACTGTCGTTGTATTGGAGGGCCACCTCCAGGATCATGTCCGGCTTCTCGACTTTGACGTAAATCGGTTTGTGCAGCGGCGTCTTCGCATCGTTCAAATGCTCGACGAAGGAGACGATGCCGCCCTTATAGAGGAAGGTCTGCTCCTTGGTCGGTTCTTTCCGCTCGTCTCTCAGTGCGATCGAGAGGCCTTTGTTCAAGAAGGCGAGTTCGCGGAGGCGCTGGGCCAGGACGTCGAAGCTGAACTCGAGCGTTTCAAAAATCTGCCCGTCTGGCTTGAACCGGACTTTCGTGCCGCGGCGCTTCGTGACCCCGGTGCTTTTCAACGGCGCTTCCGGCTTGCCGCGTTCGTACCGCTGCTCGAAGAGCTGCCCGTCCTGCCAGATCTCCAATTCGAGCCACTCCGACAAGGCGTTGACCACCGAGATCCCCACCCCGTGCAGGCCGCCGGAGACCGTATAGGCGCCCTGCTCAAACTTCCCGCCTGCGTGCAAGACGGTCAAGGCGACTTCGGCGGCGGATTTCTTTTGCGTGGGATGCATACCGGTGGGAATGCCGCGCCCGTTATCGACGACCGTCACGCTGCCGTCGATGTGGATCGTGACGTCGATCGACTCGCCGAAACCCGCCATGTGTTCATCAACGCTGTTGTCGACGACCTCATAGACCAGATGATGCAGCCCATCGACGCCGGTGCTGCCGATGTACATGGCCGGCCGCTTGCGGACTGCGTCCAGGCCCTCGAGGACCTTGATTTGATCCGCGCTATAACTGTCGGATTTCGGGTTGACTTTGGTTTCGTCGGCGGACATCAGGTTCCTATTAAATCTTGATCGGCATGACGACGCATTTGAACCCGGGGCTCTCGGACTCTTGGATCAAACAGGGGCTGAGAGGCGTCTCCATCTGCAACGAGATGTGCTCGCCATCCATGACGCCGAACACGTCCAAGAGATAGCGGGCGTTGAACCCGGAGCTGTGGGCCTCCCCCTCGTAGCGAGCGGGCAGTTCTTCCGTCGCTTCGCCGTAGTCCGGACTGCTGGAGAACAACGTCATTTTCCCCGATTCGAACGACACCTTGACGGCACTGGCCTTGTCCTTTGACAGGACCGAGACGCGCCTGAGGGCGCTTTCCAACTCCAGGCGATTGACGGTGATGCGCCGGCCGCCTTCTTTGGGAATCACCTGCTGATAATTGGGGTAGTTGCCTTCCATCAGCCGTGACGTCAGCAACAGCCCGCTCTTGCGGAAAATCATCATGTTCTTCGCAAAGCCGATCAGCGGCTCGGTATCGCCCCCCTCGTCCAACAAGCGCCGCATTTCGTGCGCCGCTTTCTTCGGAATGATGGCCTTGATTTCCTGGGGAACCCCCTTGCTGCCGGCTTTGCCCACTTCCTGTTCCGCCACAGCCAAGCGATGGCCGTCGGTGCCGACCAATCGCAGTGTAGTCTTCTTGTCGGTCGTGACCAGGGTGACCAAGAGGCCGTTCAGAATGTAGCGGGCGTCGTTGTCGCCGGCGGCAAACAGCGTCTTACGGATTAACTCGAGCAGCCCGTCTCCCGACAGCGGAATCAGTCCTTCCCGCTCGATGGCCGGCAGCGCGGGATAATCCGCGCTCGGCAGCCCGACGATCTTGAACTGGCTCTTCCCGGCCTGAATCGTCGTCCAGTTATTGTCCCCTGCGGTCAACTCGATCTCGCCCGGAGGCAACTCCTTGATGATCTCGAACAGTTTCCGAGCCGAGATCGTCACACCACCGGGCTTGAGCACGGTCGCTTTGTACAGACCCCGCATGCCGATTTCGAGGTCCGTCGCGATAATTTCCGCCCCATCCTGTTTCACCTCCAACAGGATGTTCGACAGGATGGGCATCGTATTGCGTTTTTCCACCACGCCCTGCACCCGTTGCAATCCGGTCAACAGTTCGTCTCGTCCGATCCGTACTTTCATGGCGCGGTCTCCCAAGAAACAGTCAGCTTCGCAGGATCTTGTCTTTCAGCGTCTCGATCGTCGTGTGCAGGGCCGTGTCGGTTTCTCTGGCCTTCGCAACCTGGCGACAGGCGTGAATGATGGTCGTGTGGTCTTTGCCTCCGAATTGGCGGCCGATTTCCGGGTAGGACGCGTCCGTGAGTTCGCGGCACAGATACATCGCAATCTGGCGGGGATGCACGAGCGTCTTGCTCCTGCGCCGGGATTTCAGCTCGATCATTTTCACATGGAATTGCGTGCACACCGCTTCCTGAATGTCATCCATTGCCACGATTTTTTTCTTCTCGCCGATGAGGTCGCGGAGGACGGTCTTCGCCATCTCGAGCGTAATCACCTGGCCCGTCAGGGACGCATAGGCCCCCAAGCGCACCAGGCTGCCTTCAAGCTCCCGGATGTTGCTCTTCATTGTGTTCGACAGGAACTGAATCACGTCTTCCGGCAGCTTGACGCCTTCGTCCTCCGATTTTTTTCTCAAGATCGCAATGCGCGTCTCGACGTCGGGGGGCTGCAAGTCCGCGATCAGTCCCCACTCAAACCTCGACCGCAGCCGCTCTTCGATGTCCGGCATGTCTTTCGGAAACCGGTCGCTCGAGAGGACAATCTGCTTGTGCCCTTCGTACAGGGCATTGAAGGTATGGAAAAACTCCTCTTGGGTCCGCTCTTTCCCGACCAAAAATTGAATGTCGTCGATCATCAGCATGTCGATATGCCGATAGCGTTTCCTGAGATCGGCCATCTTGTCGTACCGGATCGAGTTGATGACCTCGTTCGTAAATTGCTCGGTTGTCAGATAGGCGATGCGAAGATCTGTGCGTTCGGCCACATGGTTTCCGATCGCGTTCAAGAGGTGGGTTTTGCCGAGACCGACGCCTCCATAGATGAACAGCGGGTTATACGTCTTTCCCGGCTGCTCTGCCACTGCCATACATGCCGCATGAGCAAACTGATTGCCAGCCCCCACAACAAAATTATCGAAGGTGTATTTGGGATTGAGTTGGATTCCCCGTCGGGCCTTCGGCAGTCCCGCAGATCGAGCGGCTTGGAGAGCCGCTTGCGCTTCCTGTTGTCGTACCGATGGCTTTGAAAAAATGATGAAATTGACTGCCAGGTTCCCACCCCCCCGTGCTGTTGATACCGCTTCGGCCAGCAATGTGGCATAGTGGGTATGAAGCCAATCACCAAAAAATTTATTAGGTACACCGATATGGGCTGTCGAGTCTTCTATCCGATCCAATTGTGCGGGTATGAACCAGGTGTCGTAAACCTGTCGTGGCACCTTTGCTTGGATGTACTGCAGTGCTTCCTGCCAAACTGTATTCACACTCATAAGTAGCGAAAGTTCCTATACACAGGATTATTCACACCTGTGGATAACTTGGTACTTTGAGATGGGTTTATCAAGCTGGACAAGGTGCTCAATACCATGTCCCCACCATCGTTGTCGAGTTGTGTTTTAGACCCCATAAGTTTTCCACAGGATTCGTCCAAGCTATACGGAGTCTGCCCGGAGGGAATCCCCAATCTTATACTCATCGGGCGCGTTATTTTTTCTCTCATTAAACAATGTGATCACTACTATCCACAGTATTCCCTTCCCTACTACGATTCCGACTCCGACTCCTAATTTTCTTCTAATACATAACTTTAAGAGTAAAGAGTCAGAGGATAATGACCTTTGACGCATGCAGGATCATGTCCAGAAGACGTTCATACGTCATAGTCTGTCCCTCTACACCATCATCACCATATGTTGACCGAAGTGCCCCGGCTTGTTGCTCAGATGAAGGCGAATTTTTTGACGTTATCAGAGTACAGGCTGAAACGTTAAGATCCTTAGAAGAATAAAGCCGAGGGGAAAGCGTATGTGCTGAATGACGAATGAGGTACAAAGGAAAGGACATGGGAGACCTATGGTTAATGACTGATCAAAAGATCAGTGTCCGGTCCATTGATTTTATGAGCGACCTGATGGTCTCATCAGACTCATATCTGACGGAGAATTCTTTCCGGATCAGAGC